>JAQFVJ010000032.1 GCA_029439525.1 Caballeronia sp. BR6202001591004 | reverse complement strand
GCGGACGAATCGGCGCTGCTATTGCCGCCGTTCGGTCCGCGCATGAAGCGGAAGAAATCGCTGCTCGGGTCGACGACCATCACGTCGCCCGGCTTGAACGTCTTCTTATACGCTTCGAGGCTCTGATAGAACTGGTAGAACTGCGGATCGCGTCCGTATGCGTCGGCCGCTATGGCCGTCGCCTTGCTGTCCCCTTCCCCCTTGATCGACTGCGCCTGACTGTAGGCGTCGGCGAGAATCTGCTGCTGTTCGCGCTGCGCGCCGGCCTTGATCTTGTCAGCTTCGGCGGTGCCCTCAGCGCGTTCGTTCGCAGCCGCGTCCTGACGCGCGGAGATCATGCGCTTGTAGACCGAATCGGCCACCGCTGACGGAAAGTCGATGTGCGTCATTTGCAGATCGACCAGTTGCACGCCGAACGCCGCCGCGGCGTCCTCGACGGACTTCTGCGCGTCGCTCGCGAGCGCCTGCTGATTGCCAAGCGCATCGTTGAGCGTGCGTTTGGCGAAGCCGCTCGTGAGCGCGGTGCACGCCAGCGCGACGATGTGTTCTTCCGCGGTCTGCGTGTTCTTTTCGTTGCTCTGGAAGAGCTTGAGCGGATCGGCGACGCGGTACTTGATGACCGTGTTCACCAGCACTTCGTTGTTATCGGAAGTGGCGAAGCGGTCCGCGCCGGATTCGTCGATCGTCAGCGTACGCGTGTCGATCAGTGTGAGCGACTGGAACGGCGGCGGTAGCTTGAAGTGCAGGCCGGGGCCGTCCTGCGTGGCGTTGCTGTCGCCGTGCGACGACACGATGGCCGCATGCCTTTCGTCCACGGTGAAAATCATCGACGAGCCGATGAACAGCACGATGACGACGGCGACGACGAGCGCAATGATTCGATTCATGTTCGCGCTCTCCTTACTGAAGGTCTTCGGATCGGCTGCGCGAGCGGAATGCATCGCGCGAGCGCAGCGGATCGCTGGCCGAGTTCGTAGCGCTAGCGGGCGTGCTCGCGGCAGCCGGCGCGCTTGCCTGCGACTCGGTGGGTGCCGATGAGGCCGATGCAGCCTGTTGCCGATTCGCTTCGACGAGCTTGTCGAGCGGCAGATACACCACGTTGTTGCCGGCCTTGCTGTCCACGAACACCTTCGTGGCGCGCGAATAGATCTGCTGCATCGTGTCCAGATACATTTGCTGGCGGATGACCGCGGGCGCCTTCGAATACTCGGCGTATACTTGCTTGAAGCGCTTGGCGTCGCCTTGCGCCTGCGTAACTTCACGGTTGCTGTAGGCGGTCGCCTCGTCGATCAGCTTGGCCGCGTCGGCCTTGGCGCGCGGAATCAGCTGATTGGCATAGGCTTGCGCGGAATCGCGAGCGCGCTCGTTATCCTGACGCGCGCGCGCGGCTTCCTCGAACGCGGATTGCACCTGCTGCGGCACCTGCACGCTCTGCACCGTGACGCCCGTCACCTGCAAACCGGTGCGATACTCGTCAAGCGAGCGCTGAATGTATTCGGTCAGACGCGCGCACAACGTGTCGCGGTCCTTGTAAAGCAGATCGTCCGTCTTGAGGCTGCCGGCGATTTCGCGGATCGCGGCCTGTCCGGCCTGCGTGACGCTTTGATCGGGATCGAGATTGTGGAACAGGAAGTCGGTCGGCGACTTGATCTGATATTGCACGACGAAGCGCACATCGACGATATCCGCCTCGTTCGTCAAAAGCGAGGCATCGCGCACGTTGCTCTGCGGCATGACCATGCCGCGCCCGATTTCGACGGAGCGGATCTGCGACGTATCGACGATTTCATGCGACTGGAACGGGTACGGCATGCGCCAGTGAATGCCCTCCGCGACCGTCTGGCGATATTTGCCGAACTGCGTAACGACGCCGACATGGCCGTCCTGCACCACGAACACGCCGCTGCCCAGATAAATGGCAATGAACACGCCGATCACGATGCCCGCGCCGATCTTCGTGCCGCGACCGTTGTCGCGCGGCGCGCCGTTGCCCAGCTTGCGGCCGAAAATGCCGGCGAGGCGACGGTTGAAATCGCGCCACATTTCGTCGAGATCGGGCGGACCTTCGTCCTTGCCGTTCGGGCGCTTGCCGTCCTGCGGACGCTTCACGTCGTTTTTCACGCCGTCGCCCCGCCCCCAGCGCGGATCGTTGATCGAAAAGACGCCAGGTACGGTCTGCCGGTTGTCCCGCTCGTTGTAGTCGTTCACTCGGTGATTCACCATTAGACAGCCAGGACAGCCAGCTCGATGCCGGGTCGATGTAATCCTGAGCCGTTCAGTGTCCGTGCTCGGGAACCTTGTGAGCGTCACGTTGTTCGGCTGGCCGTTGGTCTTCCGGCCGTGCGTTCGTGCCGCGCTTTTCGTTTGACCCGGACTGCGTGGATTGCGTTGCTTTCGCCTCGTGCGAATGGGCCAGTTCGGCGAGCACTCTGGGTAAGCTCGCGTCCTCGGCGCGATCTTCCGCCGTGGCGATTTCGGCGATGGCAGCGCGCAGCGCGTCGAGTCCCTTACCCGTGCGTGCGCTCAAGAAAACGCGCGAAATATTACCATACTCGCCCCTTTCAACCGCCTCGCCGCGGGCCGCGAGCTCCGGTACCGCGTCGATCTTGTTGAAGACGAGAATCTGCCGGATCGAGTCCGCGCCGAAGCCGCGTAACACCTCGTTCACCTGATCGATCTGATCGAGGCGCACCGCGTTCGATGCATCGACCACGTGCAGCAGCACATCGGCATGAATGGTTTCCTCGAGCGTCGCGCGGAACGCCGTGACCAGCTGGTGAGGCAGTTCGCGGATGAAACCCACCGTATCGGACACGACGACGTGCCCCGCTTCCTCGCCGAGATACACGCGGCGGGACGTGGTGTCGAGCGTGGCGAACAGCTGATCGGCGGCGTACTCCTGCGCCTTGGTGAGCGCGTTGAAGAGCGTCGACTTGCCCGCGTTGGTATAGCCCACGAGCGACACGGACATCGTGCGGTTGCGCGTGCGCTGACGCCGCTGCGTGCCGTGCTGACGGCGCAGCTTCTCGAGCCGCGACTTGAGCGCCTTGATGCGCTCGCCGATCAGGCGGGGGTCGGTCTCGAGCTGCATCTCGCCGGGGCCGCGCAGGCCGATACCGCCCTTCTGACGTTCGAGGTGAGTCCACGCGCGAACCAGGCGCGTCGACAAGTATTGCAGTTGCGCGAGCTCGACCTGCCGCTTGCCTTCGTGGCTGCGGGCGCGCTGCGCGAAGATATCGAGAATGAGGCTCGTGCGATCCACCACGCGGCGATTCAGCGCGACTTCCAGATTGCGTTGCTGTGCCGGCGCAAGCGCGTGATTGAAAATGACGAGTTCGACGTCGTTGGCCTCGCACTGGAGGCGCAGCTCCTCGACCTTGCCGCTGCCGATGAACATCTTGGCATCGGGGCTCGAACGGTGGCCACTGGGCGTGACGGCGGGATGAGCGCCCGCACTTTGTGCGAGCAGACTGAGTTCTTCAAGACTGGCTTCAAAATCGATCTTACCGAAGTCGATGCCTACGAGCGCTGCGTTGATCAAATTGTTAATCTGGTTTTGAAGCAACCGGTGAGTTGCTTAATATTCGCTTTAATTCTCACCGGTCGCGACGAGGTTTAGGACGATTCAGCGTCCGGATGGAAATTCACCGGGCAGGCCGGCACGACCGTCGAAATGGCGTGCTTGTAGACCATCTGGGTGACCGTATTCCTCAGCAACACGACGTACTGGTCGAAAGATTCGATATTGCCTTGCAGCTTGATGCCGTTGACCAGGTAGATCGACACCGGCACATGCTCTTTACGCAGTGCGTTCAAAAACGGGTCTTGTAACAATTGCCCTTTGTTGCTCATAGCAAACTCCGTGATTTTTTTGCAGGTTGGAAGTATTGTCGGCGAAGAAAAAGAGATCCGCCACAATCACTACACACTATAGCCGATTTTCGTTTCTGCACCAGACTAGCCATTTGGCTAATCGCACCGAAACGCAAAGCTCCGCGCGGGTTTCAGTCCTTGTCCGCGTACGGATTCTTGCTCGAGCGGAACTCTATACGCAATGGAGTGCCGACCAGATGAAAAGTTTCTCGGAAGCGGTTTTCCAGATAGCGCTTGTAGGTGTCCGTGACGACGTCCAGCGCATTGCCGTGCACGACGATGAGCGGCGGATTCTGCCCACCCTGGTGCGCGTAACGCAGCTTCGGACGAACCGGACCGCGACGGCGCGGCTGCTGGAATTCCATCGCTTCGATGAGCGCGCGGGTAAGCTTCGGCGTCGGCAGCTTGGCCATCGCGGCGGCGTAGGCTTCGTCAACCGATTTCATCAGCGGTCCGATGCCCGTTTTTTCCAGCGCCGAAACGTAATGAAATTTAGCAAAGTCCAAAAACTTGAGCTTGCGCGTGAGTTCGGCCTTGCTGCGCTCGCGCACATGTGAATCCAGGCCGTCCCACTTGTTCACGCCCACCACCAGCGCGCGTCCCTGTTCAACGACGAAGCCCGCCATATGCGCGTCCTGGTCCGAGATGTCCTGCTGGGCGTCCAGCAGCAGGATCACGACATTGGCGTCCGCGATCGACTGTAGCGTTTTCACGACCGAACACTTCTCGATCGCTTCGAACACCTTGCCGCGCCGGCGCAGGCCGGCGGTGTCGATTAAAATGTATTTGTGGCCATTGCGCTCGAAATCAACATAAATCGAATCGCGCGTGGTGCCGGGCATGTCGAACGCGATCACGCGCTCCTCGCCGATCAGCGCGTTCACGAGCGTCGACTTGCCGACGTTCGGACGCCCAACGATCGCAATCTTGATGCCGTGCTGCGCCTTTTCTTCCTCGCTTTCTTCCGACCAATCGGCATAGGCAATATCGAGGCCGTCGCTGATCATCTCCACGACGCCGTCGCCGTGCGCGGCCGAAATCGCGCGCGGATCGCCCAGGCCCAGTTCGTAGAAGTCGGCCGCGACCGGCGAGTATTTCATGCCCTCGGCCTTGTTGACGACGAGCATGATCGGCCGGCCGGTCTTGCGCAGATAGTCGACGATCGACTTGTCCTGCGGCGCGAGGCCGTTGCGTCCATCGACGATAAAGACGACCACGTCCGCTTCCTCCACCGCCTGACGCGTCTGACGCGCCATTTCGTGCAGGATGCCGTCCTTCGCGAGCGGCTCGAAGCCGCCCGTATCCACGACGAGATATGGCCGATCGCCGGCGACGCGGCCCTCGCCGTAGTGGCGGTCGCGCGTCAGACCCGGCAAGTCCGCCACGAGTGCATCGCGCGAGCGGGTCAGCCGGTTGAAAAGAGTCGATTTCCCCACATTGGGGCGCCCAACGAGGGCAATTACCGGTTTCATCAGATTTTGTTCAAAGTAGAACGCAAGACAGGCGCGGCTCGATCGTGCTTGAACGCGGCTCGCCCCGCCTGTGCCGCGCAATGGCTGCGCTTGTCGAAAATTAGCATGGACTCGGCTTGCGGCACGCACGGTTCAGGTGCAGGTGGCCCAACCGTCGGCGTTTGTTTTGACGTTCGCCAGATTCGCCTCGTTCGAGGCTGGTTTTGTCGTCGCGCGACGCTTCATTATTGTGACCCTGCTTTCTTCCGCGGGTTTCTGTTCGAGGTGCGCATCTCGGTTTTTACTTGCAGGCTCGCATTTTACGAGCTTGCCGCGCGGTGCTTCTCATGCGCATCGCGCTCCGGTCGGAGCGCGATGCGGGATTACTCTGGCGCTTCGGTACGAGCGGTCAGTTGCTCGGGCGGAAACCGTAGAGATCGCCGTCCTTCGTCTGCACGACGAGCGTATTGCCCGCCAGCACCGGCGCCGCGACGATCGCGCTGACATCTGTCGGCACGCGGCCGACGAATTCGCCGGTGTCCGCCGACAAGAAGTGCACGAAGCCCTTGTAGTCGCCCACCACGACCGCCCGGCCGAGGATGAACGGCACGCTGACTTCGCGGTTCTTCAGCTTGTCGTTCTTCCAGATCGGCGTGCCGTCCGACGCGCGGAACGCGTTGACCACGGACCAATCGTCCCCTGCCACGACCAGTTGCTCGTCCTGCGCGAGACCGCTGCTGCTCGAGAAGTTGCGCTCCCAGTCCGGACGGCCCGAATTCGCGTCGAAGCAGCCGATCTTGCCCTGGAACGTCACCGCGCAGGTCTGTGCGCCGACGAGGCCCGGCGCGCCAATCACGTCGTTGATGCGCTCGACTTCCGTCACGCCCTTCGGATACGAAACCGGCGCCTGCCAGTAGGTATCGCCCGACTGCAGGTTGATCGCGACGAACGCGCCGCCCGGGAGGCCCGCGAGCACCGCCTGATTCGCGGCGAAGGTCATGCCCGCCGACACGCGCAGGTTCAACAGCACCGCGCGCAACTGGAACACCCACTTCTGCTCGCCGGTTTGCGCGTTGAACGCAATCACCTTGCCGTCGATGGTGCGCACGACCACGAGATCATTGCCCACGAGCGGCGGCGAGATGAGTTCGCCCGGCGCGGTGGCGGTCCACAGCAGCTTGCCGTCAGGACCCAGCACGTCGACCTGGCCCTTCAGCCCGCCGACCGACGTCAGATTGCCGTCGCTGCCGACGCCCGCCGACAGATCGTCCTTGAGCTTGGTGCGCCAGACGTCCTGCCCGGTCTTCGCATCGATCTTGGCGACGCTGCCGTTCGCACCGGCGGCGAAGACGAAATCGCCCACCGCGACCGGCGAAAACAGATAGCGGCCCGCCTTGCCGACGCTCGCCTTCCAGGCCTGATTGACGGTCAGCACCGGCTTGAAATCCACGAGCGGAACCGGTTCGCGGCGTTCATCCTTGGTCGACGAGCAGGCGGCCAACAAGGCGGTCATCGCACAGGCGAACGGCACAGCGTAGCGTTTCAGAAAAGTCATCGGTGGACGCAACATGAAAGATTGAATACGGTTGATCGGCGCCGCGCGCATGGCATCGAGACGATGCGGAACGCGGCGGCTCGCCGGATGGATGGCGGAGTCGATGACACAACACAGTCGCAGACGATGCGGATCAGCCGCCGAGCGCATCGAGCTTGAACTGGATCAGTTTTCGCGCGGACATGTCGTTTGCGGACAGCGTGTCGAGCGCCACCTTGTAGGCAGCGCGCGCGTCGTCGCGCTTGCCTTGAGCCGCGAGCAGATCGCCGCGACGGTCCGCGATCTCGCCCTTGAAGACGTCGAGCGGCTGATCGGCGAGCAGCTTGGGACCCGCGTCGTAGTTCTTCTCGTCGAGATAGACGAGCGCCAGTCGCAGCTTCGCGATCTGCTTGTACTCGTCGTCCTTGGCATAATCGATCGCCCATTGCAACTGCGTCTTCGCGCCGGCCGTATTGCCTGCCATGTAGAAGGCCTTGGCTGCGGTGAGCGCGGTCATCTGCGCGTAGGCTGTGCCGCCGAATTTGTCTTCCATGTCCGAGGACGCGCGCGCGATCAGCGCCTGATCATTGCTGCTGACGGCTTGCTGCACATAATCGTAGAGCACCGAGGCCTGGGCGGCCTGCCGACGCTGCCAGTAGTTCCAGCCATTGAAACCCGCCGCGATGATGAGCGCGATGAGGACGATCCACGTCGTCGTGTTACCCCATTTCGCCCACCAGGCTTTTACGCTTTCCAGTGATTCTTGTTCGTCGTGATAGCTCATCATCCAGCTATTCCTTCCTGCGTTTCGATACCTTCAACGAGTGCCACGCGCGATGACGATCCTGCTTCCATGCGCGCAGCCGATGCCTGAATATTAGGCGTCCTCGCCGTCGGCGGATGCAACCATCGCATTGATTAGATAATCGGTCAAGTCTTCCGCCGGAACGTTGATTTGCTCGTTCTTTTGACTGTCGTCCGTTTCGCCGGCCGAACGGCGCAGCAGCTTCACGCCGATCGTGCCCTGCGCGAGTTCGTTGCCGCCGAGCACAACCGCGAATGCGGCGCCGCTCGCGTCGGCCTTCTTCATCTGCGATTTGAAGCTCGCGGACGCGCTGTCCGAGCTGCAATGCAGAATGACGTCGAGCCCCGTGTCGCGCAAACGCTCGGCCACGATGAACGCCTTCTCCGCCGCCGCTTCGCCCTGATGCACGACATACACATCGGTGCCTTCGGTTTCCGGCGCGAGCTGCTCTTCCTTCAACAATTCGAGGATGCGTTCGACGCCCATCGCCCAGCCGCACGCGGCAGTCGGCTTGCCGCCGAGTTGTTCGATCAGCGGATCGTAACGGCCCCCGCCCGCCACCGTGCCCTGCGCGCCGAGCTTGTCGGTGACCCATTCAAACACGGTCAAATTGTAGTAATCGAGACCGCGCACGAGACGCGGATTGATCGTGAACGGAATGTTGTTCGCCTTGAGCAGACGCTGCACGCCCTCGAAGTGCTTGCGCGATTCCTCGCCGAGAAAATCGACGAGCTTCGGCGCGTTCTGCGCCATTTCCTGCATCGCCGGATTCTTGGTGTCGAGCACGCGCAGCGGATTCGTATGCATGCGGCGCTTCGCTTCGTCATCAAAGATATCGATGTGCTTTTCCAGATACGCGATCAGTTCCTTGCGATGCGCCGCGCGCTCTTCCGCCTGACCGAGCGAGTTCAGTTCGAGGCGAATGCCCGTGAGACCGAGGTCGTCCCACAGACGCTGGCACATCATGATGATTTCCGCGTCCGTGTCCGGACTCGCGAAACCGAGCGCTTCCACCCCAACCTGATGGAACTGGCGATAACGCCCGCGTTGCGGACGCTCGTGACGGAACATCGGGCCGATGTACCATAGGCGCTTCGGGCCGTCGTACAGCAGATTGTGCTCGATGCTCGCGCGCACTACGGCGGCGGTGTTTTCCGGACGCATCGTCAGATGCTCGCCGTTGAGCGAATCGGTGAAGCTGTACATCTCCTTCTCGACGATATCGGTCACTTCGCCGATACTGCGCCTAAACAACTGCGTATGCTCGACGATCGGCGTGCGGATGTTCTGATAGCCGTATGCACGCAGCATCGACTTGACGATGGTTTCAAAGAAGTCCCACAACCCGGCATCCTGCGGGAGGATGTCGTTCATACCCTTCACGCCGCTCAGTTTTTCGAGCCGTTTCTTCTGTTCAGTCATCTGTCTTTAGATTGATGCCGCGGATGTTTCTTCGTGCTTGCCCGCAACTTGCCCGTAGGTTCGCTGGACGTAGTCGCTGACGATCTGCTGGAACTCGACCGCGATGTTCTCGCCGCGCAGCGTCTTGATCTTCACGCCGTCGATGAACACCGGCGCCGCCGGATTCTCGCCCGAGCCCGGCAAGCTGATACCGATGTTCGCGTGCTTCGACTCGCCCGGACCGTTGACGATGCAGCCCATCACTGCGACATGCATCTTCTCGACGCCGGCGTACTTCTCGCGCCATTCGGGCATCGAGCTACGCAGATAGTTCTGGATCTGCAACGCGAGTTCCTGGAACAGCGTGCTGGTCGTGCGGCCACAGCCGGGGCATGCGATGACCATCGGCGTGACGGAACGCAGGCCCATGGTCTGCAAGATTTCTTGACCGACCGCCACTTCGCCAGTGCGCGCGCTGCCCGGTTCCGGCGTCAGCGAGATACGAATGGTGTCGCCGATGCCTTCCTGCAAAAGCACCGACAGCGCCGCCGTCGATGCGACGATGCCCTTCGAACCCATGCCCGCTTCGGTGAGACCGAGGTGCAGCGCGAAGCTGCAGCGCCTGGCAAGTTCGCGATACACGGCGATCAGATCCTGCACGCCGCTGACCTTGCACGACAGGATGATCTTGTCGCGACCCAGACCGAGTTCGACCGCGCGTTCCGCCGAGCCGACTGCCGATTGAATCAGCGCCTCGTACATCACGCTCTGCAGTTCCCACGGCGTCGAACGCGCAGCGTTTTCGTCCATCATGCGCGCAAGCAGATCCTGATCGAGACTGCCCCAGTTCACGCCGATGCGCACCGGCTTGTCGTACTTGATGGCGGGTTTGATCATCTGCGCGAATTGCGTGTCGCGCTTCGCGCCCTGACCGACATTGCCCGGATTGATGCGGTACTTCGACAGCGCTTCCGCGCAAGCCGGATAGTCGCGCAGCAACAGGTGGCCGTTGTAATGGAAGTCGCCGACGAGCGGCACCGTCACACCCATGCGATCCAGTTGATCGCGGATATGCGGCACTTCGGCTGCAGCTTCCGGCATATTCACCGTGATGCGCACGAGTTCCGAACCGGCCTGCGCGAGTTCCTTGGTCTGGATCGCGGTGCCGATGGCGTCAGCGGTGTCGGTGTTGGTCATCGACTGGACGCGCACCGGCGAGTCGCCGCCGATCGTCACCAGTTGATCGCTCCAGCGCACATCGACGGCATGCGACGAGCGACGTTTCAACGGACCGCCGGTCACCGGCTCGGTCGAACAAATCTTGCTGCTGATCAGGGATTGAGCTTCGGATTGCATCGAAAAACCCTTTGGTGTTCCCGCTGCCGCGAAGGCGCGAGATTGCGTAAGTGGAACCTCAAACGGGCGCCACGACGAATGGCCGTGACGCCCCTGAAATAATGCGCGCGCCGAGTCACGACTGAGCCGGCTTTCCTGCCGCCTCGAAACTCAAGGCAGCGTCAGGCGCGCCACGTTACCGCGCGGCGCAAAGGCATAGCGCTTGGCATCGACGGGCTGACCGTCGACAGACAGCGACTCGACGCCTTTCACATGCCGACCGTCACCTTGAACGGCGCTTCGCCCTGGACGCGCTGCGAACTGCCCGCGTGCACCAAGCCCGAGAATACCTCCTTGCCGCGGATGCTGAACCAGCTGTCTTCACGCTCAGCTCGACGGCGTTCGCGCCGTTGCCGGCCCCACCGTCTGCAATGCCGCGGCCGGAGCCGATGCCATCTTCGCAGCCGCGCCCGGCATCGCCGAGATCGCCGCCGCCGACGCGGGCAACGCGTTGATGCCGAGCGGGCGCGGCATCGGCTGCTCGTTTGGCGAAGTTGCGACTTCGGGCAGCGACGACGCCTCGCCCGTATTCGCGGCGTCCGCTTCGTCCAGCGTCGGCTGGACGGCGGACGCGGACACGGTGTCGTTCGACGAAGTGGAGGTCGCCGCGCCCGTGGTCAACTTCAGACGCGCGAGCCACGCAGCCGAATCGCCGCCGGTGTGCCACATCACGAGCGCCACCAGCGCGACCACGATCGCTAGAATGCCCCACATCCACGAGCGCTTGCGTCCCGACGAATTGCCCAGCGACACCGACACGCGCGCGCACGGCAAAACCGTTCCCGCCGACGCCGGCACCTTCAGATTCTGCTCAATGGCGCCGCTGTCACGGCGGGACGCCTGCGCGAACGGCGCCAGATCGGCGCCGAGAATCTTCGCGTAGCTGCGCACGATGCCGGCCGCGAACGTGCGGTCCGGCAGATGGCTGATGTCGCCTGCTTCGAGGGCCTGCAACTTCTGCGGCGAGACCTTCAGCCGCGCGGATACATCGTCGAGCGACCACGCCTTGGCCTGGCGAAGCTCCGCGAGACGCGCCCCAACTGCCGGAATCGAGTCGAGCGGCCCCATCTGGCTCGCGCTCGATGCCGCGCCGCCCGCTCCCGCGCGCACGTCGCGCTGGCTGCCGGACGCGCCGTCGCTATGATTGCCGAAAGGCGCCGGGTGCTGCTGCGGCTCACTCATCCCAATTTCCCCAATTTCCTCGCATCGTTTCTTCTATATATAGCGCTGCTGCGCGGTCGAGTTGCAAAAACCACTCGAACGATACAACTCTGACGCCGTTGCAGACGGCTTTATAACAAAATGTTCGGCTTTACGTCCCACATCCGGGCGCTTTGAGCGCTTCTTGTCGGATTTTTCTTTTGGTGACGAGACAGTCGCAAGGCCGCAGCAAACCGTCTGTCAGAATTCGCGTCAGACTGCGCGCACCTCGATGATCTGCCCGCCGCCCGGCTCGTGCGCTCCGCGAGACGCGTGCGATCCTGCACTTCGCCGGCGAGCTGACCGCATGCCGCATCGATGTCGTCGCCACGCGTCTTGCGCACCGTTGTGACGATGCCCGCGTCGATGAGGATCTGTGCGAAGCGCTTGATCTGCTCGTTCTTCGAGCGCGTGAGCCCGGAGTCGGGGAACGGATTGAACGGGATCAGGTTGAACTTGCACGGCACGTCGCGCGTTACCGCGAGCAATTCGCGCGCGTGCTGCTCCGTATCGTTGACGCCATCGAGCATACAGTATTCGAACGTGATGAAATCGCGCGGCGCGACCTTCAGATAGCGCTGGCACGCGCCCATCAGTTCGCGCAACGGGTACTTCTTGTTGAGCGGCACGAGCATGTCGCGCAGCGGATCGTTCGGCGCATGCAGCGACACCGCGAGCGCCACCGACAGATCCGCGCCGAGCCGGTCCATCATCGGCACGACGCCGGAAGTGGACAGCGTCACGCGCCGGCGCGACAGGCCGTACGCGTTGTCGTCGAGCATCAGGCGCATGGCCGGCACGACAACGTCGTAGTTCAGCAGCGGCTCGCCCATGCCCATCATCACGACGTTGGTGACTACACGCTCGCCCTTGCCCGGCCTGCCGACTTCGCGGCCGTAGGACTTGCGCAGCGCGAACTCCGCCATACGCAACTGACCGATGATTTCGCCAGTCGTCAGATTGCGCGAGAAACCTTGCTTGCCGGTCGAGCAGAACCGGCAGTTGACCGCGCAGCCCGCCTGCGACGACACGCACAGTGTGCCGCGCGTCTCTTCGGGGATGAACACGGTTTCGACCGCGTTACCATTGCCAACGTTGATCAGCCACTTGCGCGTGCCGTCGGTGGAAACATGGTCGCAAAAAATGATGTCGGGCATCGCCATATTGGCGCGGCCCTTGAGTTTTTCGCGCAGCGATTTCGCGAGGTCCGTCATGCCGTCGAAGTCTTCGGCACCGTATTGATGGATCCAGCGCAGCAACTGCTTGGCGCGAAACGGCTTCTCGCCCAGGCTGGCGCAATATGCGGTGAGCCCATCGGCGTCGAGATCGAGAAGGTTGACGGTGGTGCTGCTCGTCATGTCGAGATGTGCCATTTCAGATTGCGAAGCCCGAAAGCGATGTTCCGGGACCGTTCGCGCCATTTTCCTGCTTTTTGTGCATTGCTGTTCTTGCGTCGAGGCGCGATGCCGGGCGGCCTTGAAACCGCCGCGGCGACCGACGCAGCCATTAATCAGATCGTTCGTCTGATTGATTAACGCGAATAAACGTTCACACCCGGGAAGAAAAACGCGACTTCCTGCGCTGCCGTTTCCGGAGCGTCCGAACCGTGCACTGCGTTCGCGTCGATGCTGTCGGCGAAGTCGGCGCGGATCGTGCCCTTGTCAGCCTTCTTCGGGTCGGTCGCGCCCATCAGGTCGCGGTTCTTGGCGATGGCGTTTTCACCTTCCAGAACCTGGATCATGACCGGGCCCGAAACCATGAATTCGACGAGATCCTTGAAGAACGGGCGTGCGGCGTGCACGGCGTAGAACTTTTCCGCGTCCGCGCGCGACAGATGGACCATGCGCGACGCAATGATCTTCAGGCCCGCGCCTTCGAAACGGGCGTAGATCTGGCCGATAACATTCTTCGCTACTGCATCCGACTTGATAATCGACAGGGTGCGCTCGATCGCCATGAAAAACCCCAAAAAATGAACGGTTTACAGATTAAAACCAATTAACAATTATAGCACGAAGCAAGGTATGATTGTGATTGAAACCTTATGGCATCGTAAAGATCATATTTTATAAGGACGTGCGCGTTGCGCCGCCGAAATTTCACGCTGGAGTTGTTGAATTCGACGCGCGTCGGGAGCATATTGGAAAGGAACGTCGCATTGCAATCCAATCGCGCCGCATCGCAATGCACCAGTTCGTACCAAATGGGCCCGGAAACCCGGGTCCTAATACTGGCTTAAGTCCGCACACCTTATCATTCGTGTATGACGGAAGTCGCGGCAAGACCGACAGACGTTCAACTATTGGAGTAAGGAGAAACCATGAACGAATCACCCTATGGCTTTGGCCGCAACGGCAGCGTCACCTCGGTGGAGGTACGCAACCGTGTGCTGCGCAACACCTACTGGCTGCTCGCGCTTTCGATGGTGCCGACGGTGCTCGGCGCGTGGGTGGGCGTAGCGACAGGCTTCTCGCTGTTCGCGGCTACCAGCCCGACGATGAGCTTCATCGCATTCCTGGCGATCGCGTTCGGCTTCATGTTCGCCATCGAAAGGACCAAGAACAGCGGCGTCGGCGTGGCCATGCTGCTCGGCTTCACGTTCTTCATGGGGCTGATGCTCTCGCGTCTCTTGAGCTTCATCCTCGGGTTCTCGAACGGGCCGCAGCTCATCATGATGGCGTTCGGCGGCACGGGCGTGATCTTCGCGGCCATGGCGACCATCGCCACGGTCAGCAAGCGCGATTTCCCGGGCCTGGGCAAGTTCCTGTTCATGGGGGTGATCGTCATTCTGCTGGCGGCGTTCGCGAACATCTTCCTGCAACTGCCCGCGCTGATGATGACCATCTCGGTGCTCGCCATCGTGATCTTCTCGGCGTACATGCTGTTCGACGTGCAGCGCGTGGTGAACGGCGGCGAGACGAATTACATCAGCGCGACGCTGGCGATCTACCTCGATCTGTACAACGTGTTCACGAACCTGCTGGCGCTGCTCGGCATCTTCGGCGGCAACCGCAACTGATGGGTTCTTCGGAACAAAAAACCGGCTTTCAAAGCCGGTTTTTTGTGTCTGCTGAAAACGTCACGCCGGGTTCAGTCTCGCTCGAACAGCGCAATCGATTCGAGGTGCGATGTATGCGGGAACATGTTGACGACGCCCGCGCCCTTCATGCGATAACCCGCTTCGTGCACCAGCAGACCGGCATCGCGCGCGAACGTCGGCGGGTTGCACGAAACGTAGACGATACGCTTTGGCAGGAACGCTTCTTCACCGGCTTGCGCGAGATCCGCAAGCGCCTTCGATACGGCGAGCGCGCCCTCGCGGGGCGGATCGATCAGGAACTTGTCGAATGCACCGAACACGCGCATATCGTCGGAGGTCACTTCGAACAGATTGCGGCACGCGAACAACGTGTGGCCGTCCACGCCATTCGCCTTCGCGTTTTCCAGCGCGCGCGTCGTCAGCGCCTCGCTGCCTTCGATGCCGACCACTTCGCGCGACAGCCGCGCGAGCGGCAGCGTGAAATTGCCGATGCCGCAGAACAGATCGAGTACGCGATCGTTCGGCTCAGGCACGAGCAGCGACAGCGCGCGCGCCACCAGCACACGATTGATCTGGTGATTGACCTGGGTGAAATCGGTCGGCTTGAACAGCATGCGAATCGCGAATTCGGGCAGCGTGTACGCCAGTTCGCGATCGAGCGGATAAAACGGATAGACCGTGTCCGGGCCTTTCGGCTGTAGCCAGAACTGGACGTTGTACTCGTCGGCGAAGGCGCGCAGCAGCGCTTCGTCGGCGTCGGTCAGCGGTTCGAGAATACGCAGCACCAGCGCGGTGACGTCCGCGCCAACCGCGAGCTCGATCTGCGGCATGCGATCGCGGATCGACAAGCCCGCCACCAGATGCCGCAGCGGCACGAGCATCGCCGACACGTGCGGTGGCAGCACTTCGCAGCTCGTCATGTCCGCGACATAGCTGCTCTTGCGCTCGTGGAAGCCGACCAACACGCCGCCCTTCTTCTCCACATGACGCACGGTCAGCCGCGCGCGATAGCGATAGCCCCACGACGGACCATGGATGGGCCGGAACATGGTTTCCGCGCGCAATTTCGACAGATGCTGGAGATTGTCTTCGAGCACGCGCTGCTTCACGGCGATCTGCGCACGCACGTCGAGATGCTGCATCGAGCAGCCACCGCACGTGCCGAAAAACTGGCACTTTGGCTGGGTGCGGATGACGGCTTCGCGCAGCACGCTGACGACCTGCGCCTGCTCGAAGCTCGGCTTGCGGTAGCTCGAATAGCTCACGCGTTCGCCGGGTAGCGCGCCTTCAACGAAAATCACCTTGCCCAGCTCGCCGTTCTCGTTAACTGTGCGGCCGACGCCGCGCACCTCCATGTCGAGCGAATCGATTTCGAGCTGCGGCGCGACGAAGTTGGGGTCGGGCGTGACGGATTTCGCCGGCGCGGCGCGGCGGCGGGGAGAATTTTTTCGAGCGGCTTCAGACACCTGCATACTTCCTGACTAACAAGATGGCAAAGGGGACGGGCAAACGCGAGATTTTAGACGAACGTCAACGCCACGCCGCCCTATTGTCCGAACGCCGCGAGATATTCCGCCCAGTGCGGCGACGTTTCCTGCGCGAGCGCGTCCTTGACGAAGTTGATTTCGTCCGCGTATTTGTCGGGCGTGAAACCGCCGCGCATCATCTGAAAACGGCAATACATCAGGTAAGTGTTGACGACATCGGTTTCGCAGTAGTTGCGGATGGCGTCGATCTGGCCATCGCAATACGCCTCCCACACGCGGCCTCCATCCATGCCGAGCTTGCCGGGAAAGCCGCATAGCTTGGCGAGCGCATCGAGCGGCGCGTTGGCACGCGCCTGATACATCGCGAGCACGTCCATCAGGTCGATGTGACGCATGTGGTAACGGCTGATGTAATTGTTGAATTTGAACTCGCGATCGTCCTGGCCGAGATCCCAGTAACGCGGCGCGGCGAGGCCGTTTACCAGCGCCCGGTAATGCAGTACCGGCAGATCGAAGCCCCCGCCGTTCCACGACACGAGCTGCGGCGTGTATTTCTCGATCACGCGATAAAACGACTGAATGAGCGCGGCTTCGTCGTCGCTCGTGGTGCCGAGCGAACGCACGCGAAAGCCGTTATTGTCGCGAAACACGCAGGAAATCGCCGCGACGCGCTGCAGATGATGCGGCAGAAAGTCGTTGCCCACGCGCTCACGGCGCTGCTCGAACGCGTGGTCGGCGACTTCGCGATCGGAGAGATCGTCGGGCAAATCTTCGAGACGGCGGATGCCGGCGACATCGGGCATCGTCTCGATGTCGAAGACGAGAATCGGAGTCATTGAATCGGAAAGCGAGACGCGCGCGGCGTCTGTGAAAACGTGGTTAAAGCAATGGCGTCCTTGCGCACGCCGTTCGAAGCGAAGAAGCGCTTGAGCCGCACCAGCGCCTCCTGCTGGATCTGCCGCACGCGTTCGCGCGTGAGGCCCATTTCGTCGGCGAGTTCTTCGAGCGTCGCAGGCTCGATATGGTTCAGCCCGAAGCGCCGTTCGATCACATGCCGATGCTTGTCGGATAAACGCGACAGCCACAACCTCGTGAGCGATTCCAGTTCGCGGTGCTGCACTTCGGCATCCGGCAACTGGCTCTGGTCGTCGGACAGTAGATCGAACAGGCTGCTGCCCGGATCAAGGTCGAGCGACGCCGTGTGTTCGTTGAGCGCGAGAATGTCGGTGACTTCCTCGGGCGTCTTGCCGGTGAGATACGCGATGTCGTCGATGCTGGCGTCGCGTCGCTCGGGTGCAACGGCATCGTTCGAGTTGGCGGAATTTTTTTCCAGATGGTGCTTGGCGCGCAACACCTGATTCAGCTCGCGGATCACGTGCACCGGCAGCCGCACTGTGCGCGCCTGATTCAGGATTGCGCGTTCGATGCTCTGGCGAATCCACCAGGTGGCGTAGGTCGAAAAACGGAAGCCACGCGTCGAATCGAATTTCTCGATGGTGTGCATCAAGCCGAGATTGCCTTCCTCGATCAGATCGAGCAGCGGCACGCCACGGTTCAGATAATCCTTCCGCGATACTGACGACGAGCCGCAGATTGCGCTCGATCATCACCTGCCGCGCGTCGAACTCGCCGGCTTTCGCGAGCCGCGAATAGCGCTGCTCTTCCTCGACGGTGAGCAGCGACTTCACGCTGATGCGGTTTAAGTAATGCTGGATGGTGTCGGCCGTGGGTTCGGCCTGGAGCATGGAACGGAAATCGTCCGCGTCGGACGCGGAATCGTTTGCGCCTTCACCCGATTCTTCCTTGCCCGTAGCGCGGCTGCCGCCTTCTTCCTCGGAATCGACATCGACCTCGATGTTCTCGGCGTCCTCTTCATGGGTCGAAGCGCGGTCCTCCGCCGATACTTGCAACGGTCGGCTGATCGATTCAGTCTCGGCTTGCGGCAAGCGGCACTTCGTTTTCGGCATGATGGCTCGCTTTATTGCGGCGGCAAGTACTTCAGTGGGTCAACAGGTTTTCCCTGCCAGCGAACTTCGAAATGCAACATTACACGATCTGAGCCGCTGTTGCCCATCTCAGCGATCTTTTGGCCCTTGGTCACCGCGTCTCCCTCTTTTACCATAAAAGTGTGGTTATGTGCGTACGCTGTGAGAAAAGTCGCGTCGTGCTTGATGATAATGAGGTTGCCATAACCGCGCAGCCCATTTCCCAAGTAAACCACTCGCCCATCCGCCGATGCAATGACAGGATCCCCTGCCGCGCCACCAATGTTCAAGCCTTTGTTCTTCGCGTCGTCGAACGTGCCGAGAATCGGTCCGCGCGCCGGCCAGATGAACACCGGTTGCGCGGCCGCGCCGTTGTCCGCGCCGGGCGTCGCCGGAATATTCGGCGACGTGCCCGAAGCCATGCCCGCAGCGGCGCCTGCCGTCGCACCCGGAATTGCGCCGGGCGCCGCGCCCATCCCGGAGTTCGGACCGTAATACGGCGGCTGGCCGGTCGCGCCGGTGGCCACGCCAGACTGCGCATAAGGATTCTGCGCGCCGTTGAGCGGCTGGCCCTGCACGCCGCCGCCGTTGACCGGCGCGGTCGCCACATTGGCGCCCAGAGGCGCGACGCGTATCAACTGGCCGACTTCGATCGCGTTCGGATTAGTCAGGTTGTTCCACGCTGCAATGTCGTGATAATTCTGACCGTTTTCCAGTGCGATCCGATAGACGGTGTCGCCCGGCTTCACGCGATAGTAGCCAGGGGGCGGCGGGCCGTTGTCCGGCGTCTGGGCGCCGGTCGTGCCGATGGCAGCGCCCGTTCTGTCGACGACCGGGGCGTTCTCCATGCGCGTCGAACAGGCCGCCAGCACGGACAGCACGAGGATGCACACGCGGCGCGCCGCCGCCGTCAGGCGGTCGTTCGCAGGCCCTTCTCGCAAAGCACGCAAGATACTCATCGGGTCAAACCACTCCGGATTTTAAGGGTACAAAGAAAATGCGATCAAGCCGCTCCTCGCGCCATTGCGTGGGCGATACGCGCGTGACGAGCGTAAGCACCTGCGACTGCACCTCCTACAATCCCACCGGCGCGACGAGCCTGCCGCCCACCGCCAGTTGATCGAGCAGGTCCTGCGGCACGTCCAGCCCCGCGCACGCGATGACGATCGCACCGAACGGCGCGGCAGCCGGCAGGCCGAGACGCCCATCGCCGTAATGCAGCCTGATGTTCGGCACGCGCAGCGGCCAAAGATTGAGTTTTGCGCGCTCCGACAGCGGACGCACGCGTTCGATCGAATACACCTCGCCCGCGATCTGCGACAGCACCGCCGCCCGATAACCGCAACCCGTGCCGATCTCCAGCACTTTTGTCAACGTGCGACCCCGCCACCAGCTCGATCATGCGCGCGACGACGGACGGCCTCGAAATAGTCTGGTGATGGCCGATCGGCAGCGCGGCATCTTCGTAAGCCTGCGCGGCCTCGTGGATCGACGAACATGTGACGCGGCACCACCGACAGCGCGTTGAGCACGCGCGGATCGGTGACGCCGTTCGCGCTCAGCCGTTCGATCATACGCTCGCGGACCCGTTCCGAGGTCAGCGTCTGCGTGCTCGCGAGTGCGACGTTTGGCGCACCCTTCTTCGTGGCGACGGACGCGGCGTTCAGTTCGCGTTCGGCGGGACGCGGCGCGACACACAAGGCCCTGGTGCGCGGCTGGGGTTGTGGCACGTGCACGACGCGGTTTGGGGTCGCGAGAACGGGCTTTGTCGAGCTAGTGCTAGTAGTAGGAGTAGGCTTCGGCGCCACGCCCGGCGTTTTCCCAACAGCTGACTTAGCGGTAGCCGAAGCCGGCTTGAGCGTCGCGCCGGTCGTCGAAG
>JAQFVJ010000031.1 GCA_029439525.1 Caballeronia sp. BR6202001591004 | reverse complement strand
GGGGGGTAGTTCAATTGTGCTATCTCTGCTGAACCACCGATGAGTAATGGAAATGGACTACACGAAGTTATGCGAGCAATATATTTCGCCCTTCAGCGCGATACCTCGGACGGCATGTTCCAGAGCTCTTGGAAGGTGTATAAACCGGCGAAGACATTCGCCAAATGGACGCCATCAAGCAGCATCATTGACAGTGATTTGCCGTGCGGCAAACAATCCATTACTCCCTGCGTAAATCCTGACATCGAAATGAATAGGCCACGACCATCCATCTTGCCTTAGAGCTTAAAGTGAAAGTGGCCAACTTGCGACAGGTCAGTCTTACTAGCAGTCCATTTCAACTCGACAAGATAGACACGTCCCTCGTGTTTGATTGCACCATCAAATTGCTTACTCATGATTCGAAATGGCTCTACGACGGGAATATTGCTAATTCTCATCAACTCGGTAAAGATCTTTCAAGTTTGCGGCGCCATCGCGTGCGCTGCGTCGAATCGTTTGCGAAGCGATCGAAGTGCTTGATCGTAGCTGATGCCGACTGCAGCACTTGAGCTGCGAGCGCTGTGTCGCGTTGTGCGTTCCCTGTTCTGTTTCTCAGCTAGGTCTTTTCAAACGGAGCGCGGCGAATTGCGCTTTTTGGATTTGATGGTTTTCGCTCTGTGCGGAGAAATTCTCATGTTCGATTAATACGCGAACAAAATTCCGAGATATCTCCAAGCGGCGATTATATTCAATGCTTCTCAAGTGTTGATAGAGCATGTCCATTTGGCGGCATTTTGACAACGATACGCCAAATTCGTCAGTCATCTTCTTAACTTCTTCAACGATCGATAAAGCTACACTCGATCGAAGCCAAGCCTTGTGAAGGTCGGCTTTGTACCAGTAGAGATTGGCTAGTCCATCTTTTATGAGAACTTCGATTTCCTCATTGAAAACATCGAACATTCGTACCTCAACAAGAGACATAGAGAGCAAAGCACTCAGGATTGAATAAAAAATTGTTCGCTATCCGAAATTTGTGTTACGTGCTTGCTTTTATTCTTGCCATTCATCAATTGATAACGTGAAATATTTACTTGTTACGCTGTCTTCCCAACACCCAATCTCCCGACTTTCCCCATGCTTCTCCATCACCTTCACATCGGTAATGACCATCCCGCGATCCACCGCCTTGCTCATGTAGATCGTTAGCAGGCCGATCTGAACGGCGGTTAGAGCTTCCATCTCGACGCCCGTGCGTCCGATCGTCTCCACTCGCACTTCACAGTCGACACCCGGCAGTGCTTCATCGATCTCGAACTCCACGGCCACCCGTGTCAGCGCCAGCGGATGACACAGCGGAATCAGGTCCGCGGTCCGCTTCGCGCCCTGAATCGCCGCGATCCGCGCGCGGTCGCTACGCGCTGCGTCTCGCCTTTCGCGCCGATATCGACCATATGCGCCTCGCCGGCGACATCGAAATGAGTGAGTCCGGACATAGCTTCTCCTTCAGGTGGGCGCCCTTACCAGCGTGCATGATCGGCACGATGTGGCGCCGGGGCTGCCGTCCGCCCCGACACACATTGAACACTTGATACGATAAGCGCGTTTTCCTAAGCCGACCGGCATCGTTGCGCCGGTTCCGCGCCAAGCATTCGAATCGTCCGAGCCGCTTCCTGATCGCCGTGCTGTGCCTGAGTCTCGCCATGCCGCCCGTCGCGCTGGCACAGTCGGGCGCGTCCGCGACGAGCGCGGCAAACGCGTCGACCAATGCACCGGCGAGTGCACCCGCGAAAATGGGTCGCTCGAATCTCGACACCAGCGTCGCCGCTGCGCTGCGCTCGTCCGGTCAGGAAAACGCCGACGGCTCGATGCTCGGCAACGTTGCGGACGGCGTTTTCGGCGTCTACGGCGGCCGCGAAAACCGTCTGAACAACCGCCCCGGCACCATGTCCGGCGCTGCGCGCGCCGTTGTCGTCGCTGCAACTGCCCCCGATCTCGGCGACGGCTCCCGCGGCGTGCTCACGCCTTAGGCCGAACGCAAGATCGGCGAGCGCATGATGCGCGACGTCCGCGCCGATCCCGACTATCTCGACGACTGGCTCATCCGCGACTATCTCGATTCGATCTCGGCGAAACTTTCCGCCGCCGCGACGCAGTATCTCGGCGGCTATCGTCCCGACTTCGATCTATTCGCCGTCCGCGATCCGCAGATCAACGCGTTTTCGATGCCCGGCGGTTTCATCGGCGTGAATACGGGATTGATCGCGACGACGCAGACGGAGTCGGAGTTGGCGCCGGTCATCGGTCACGAAATGGGCCACGTGCTCCAGCGCTATATCGCGCGGATGATCACGCAGCAGAAACACAGCAGCTACGCCGCGCTCGCCGCGATGCTGGCCGGTCCGCTCGCCGGCGTGATGGCGCGCAGCGGCGACCTCGGCATGGGCATCGCGATGGGCGGGCAGGCGTTCGCCGTCGACAACCAGTTGCGTTTCTCGCGCGCGGCTGAGCACGAAGCCGACCGCGTTGGCTTCCAGATGCTCGCCGCCGGCTACGATCCCTACCGCAATGGCCGCGTTCGTCGAGCGTCTCGGCCACTCGACGATAGCCGACAACGGCATGTCCGTCTACGTGCGTACGCACCCGCTAACGACCGAGCGCATCGCCGACATGGAAGATTGCGCGCGGCGCGTGCCGTATCGCCAGCCGCGTCAGGCGCCCGAATACGCGTTCGAGCGGGCGCGGGCGCGCGTGCTGCAGGTGAATTTCGCGAGCGAGTATCGCGAAGTCGCGAGCCGTCTCAAGGCCGAAATCGCCGATCAGACTGCGCTCAATCCGGCCGCGAACTGGTACGGCATCGCGCTCGCGCAATCGCTGATGGACAATTACGATGCCGCCGATAATGCGCTCGCCAGATCGCGTCAATTGTTCGAGGGCGAGGAGGCGAGCGGCGGTGGCAGCGGCGCAGGTTCGGCAGGAAGCGAAGGCGAATGCCAATGCGGCGTCTTCTCCGGCCGCAGACGCAGGCAAGTCAGCGCCACTGCCTCGGAGTACCGATGCAAACGCCCGTCTGTCCTTGCGCAATCTGGACGCGTCGTCGATCAGGACGACCACACCGAACGGCAGCGAGGTCTACGCGTCGCTCGCCTTGGGTCCCACGCAGAACCTGCAGGCGTCGGCGTCCGACGGCAAACCCGTCAGTCATCACGTTACCACCGGTAATCGTTCACGGATCAGACGCAAAGCCAACGCCACCGAAGCAAACCGCGCAAGCCGCCCCGATCGCCCAGCCGAAACCCCGCAGCACGCCGAGCCTCGACGTGCTCGCCGCCGACATCGCGCGTCGCGCGGGCCGCATCGATGACGCCATCCGCCTTGCCGATCTCGCCGAAAACGCTGGCCCGATTCGCACGCCGCGCTGGACGAGATGCTCCAGTCGTTGCTTGCTGCGCGGAGGCCCAGTCGCTCGCGCGCCGCGAAACGCGCGCCGAGCCGAATCGCGGCGACTGGTGGCTCTATCTCGCGCAGGCGAGCGCCGGCCTGAAGGACCCTCTCACACAGCATCAAGCGATGGCGGAAAAACTCGCGCTCGACGGCGCATGGCCGTCCGCGATTCGCCAACTGAAGGAAGCGCGCGACGTCAAGACCGCGAGTTTCTACGATCTGTCGACGATTTCTGCGCGTCTGCGCGATTTCGAGGCGCGCTACAAGGAAGAGCGCGAGGACGAGAAAAACAGCTAGGCCGCGCGTGCCGCCGGACTCGCGACGAAGCCCGAAGCGTTGTGCTACCTCGTCGCGCGCGATCGGGCGCGCGATCGGATGAAGCGGCAAGTCCACGCCGCCCCGCCAGTGAAACACGCCGCCTTGCGCGAGACCGTCATCGCTTCGAGCGATGCGTGATTCGAGAACAACTCGATATCGTGATCGTGCAGTGCCGCCACGCGCTCGGGCCACGCGTCATCGGAAAAGAGAATGTTGCCCGCGTCGTCGATCCATACGTGCTTTGGTTCGAACGCCGCGCTGGCCTGATCGGTCAGTTGCAGCACGCCGTCCACATCCGAGAGCCGCGCACGATCCACGGCGTATAAGCCAGCTCGACATACACGCGCTGCGGGCCGTTCTGAAAGTACCACTGACCGTCGGCGTGGCGCTCGTAGTTGCGGTTGATGAAACCGAGCAGCGCGTCGTGCCGGATCGCCCTCCCGAGTTCGCCCGCGGTCTGCGCGGCTTCGTCGCGCAGGCGCTACTGACCGCACCGGTCGAGCAGCAGCCAGCCCGTGCAATGCAGCACATTGGGCCACTTGGCGAGCGCCTGCCTGACGATCTCATCCATTCATCGCGCCCCGACGAAGTGATCCAGATAGCCGAACACGCGCTGCGACAGCCAGTCGATGCGCCCCGGAAACGGCATGGTCATGAAGCCGACGTGACCGCCGTGATTCGGCTGATCGAGCGTCACGCAGGCGGACACTTCCGCCTGCGACGGCAACGCGAACTCGGGCAGAAACGGATCGTTGCGCGCGTTCAGCACGAGCGCGGGCACCTCGATGCGTTTCAGATGCGCGCGGATCGTCGCGGTCGACCAGTAATCGTTCGTATCGCGAAAGCCGTGCAGCGGCGCGGTCACGACGTTGTCGAATTCGTAAAGCGTGCGGGCGGCGAGCACGGCGTCGCGATCGTAGAGACCGGGATACTGGCCGAGCTTCGCCATCGCCTTCACCTTGAGCGACTTGAGGAAGCTGCGCGTATAGACCATGCCGAAGCCCTGCGAGATCGCGCGACCGCCCGCGTGGACGTCGAGTGGCGCGGAAATGGCCGCCGTCGCGCTGACGATGGAGGCGTCGCGCCCGTAGTTGCACAGCCAGTGCAGCAGCACATTGCCGCCGAGCGACACGCCCGCCGCGACCACCGGCCCAAGATGCGATTCGGCCAACCGCCGGAGAATCCAGTCGGCTTCGGCGCTGTCGGCCAGATGATAGAAAGGCGGCAGCAGGTTCATCGGCTCGCTGCAACTGCGGAAATGCGGCACGACGCCATGCCAGCCGCGCGCTTTCGCGGCGGACATCAGGGGGCGGGCGTAATGGGAATCGGAGTTGCCTTCGAGGTCGTGGAACAGCACGAAGAGCGGGGCGGTCGCGGCGGGAATGGGCTTTCCGTCCTGGACGGGATCGTGCGCGAGCCAGTCGACATCGATGAAATCCCCGTCCGGCGTGCTCCAGCGTTCGCGCCGGTAGCGCACGGCGGGCTTGCGCCCGAACAGCGCCGGCACGATGGTCGGTCTGCGCATGGCTCGTGGCAGCCATGCGCGGCGCCGTGTAAAGCCATTGCGAGGCCAGCTCCGCGAGCACGTCTGCAATATCCGTCGCCCGCGCGGTCTTTTTCAGTGCCACAGCGGGCGCCTTGTCCACGAACGAGACGAATCGTGTTTCAACAACGGATCGCGCTCTTCATGGTACCTTCCCGACAAAGGTCTTTTTCTAGCGCTTCGTGTTACATCAATGCAACGGCCCCTGACCGTGACGCAGTTTCGCCGCGAATTGGCTGGCCGTCTCCTGCGGCATCTCGCTCGCATGGATATGCGCCACTCGCTGCGCTCGGCTCGTGGACCATCACGTAGTTCGTGAAGATCATCCGCGGCGCGTCCAGCGAGTTGATCGGCTTGCGCCTCCGCGATCGCGTAGACGACCGTCCCGAGACTGTCGTACATGCGAATATCGAGCGGCTCGATACTCACCGTCTGCCCGTCGAACTACTTTGCCAGCCCCGCGCGGATCTGCTCCAGCCCATGCAGATGCGTGCCGTCCGCGCAGATGCAGCGAAATCCCCGTCGAGCCACAGCGCCATTACGCTGTCGATGCTGTTGTCGTTCGCGACGGCCTTGATAGTACGCGTTGAGGGTGTCGGCGGCGGCTTCGAAAAGACGGGCGAAACGTGGCATGGCTCCGTAGTCTCTAGCTTTCGCTGCGAGGCGCTGGTTCATGTCAGTGTCACGCAGCGGTCATGGTTCGAAGCATGCGCCTCCGTTCGGAGACATTTGCGTGTCCGCGCCCGCACACTTGCCGCGTTGCCGTCTGAAAGATGCTGAAGCCGGCCCGCCCGAAATAAGCGGGACGCGGCGGATCAGCGATGCGCGAGCAGCATGCCATGCAGATCGCCGAAAACCTGTTCGGCGGAAAGTTCGCGAAGGCAGTTCAGATGGCCGAGCGGGCACTCGCGGGCAAAGCACGGACTGCATTCAAGGTGTAGCCATTGTACCTTTGCGAGATCGGACAAGGGAGGGGTGTGGCGCGGGTCTGTCGAGCCGTAGACGGCCACGAGCGGGCGCCTGAGCGCCGCCGCGACGTGCATCAGGCCCGAATCGTTGGTGACGACGGCGCTCGCGCGCGGGATCAGCGCGCAGGCCTCGCCGAGCGATGTTTGTCCGCACAGGTTGTGCACGTTCGGCGCGCGCTCCGCGATGGCCTGCGCGATCGGCGCATCCTTGTTCGAACCGAACGCGACGATGCGCGCATACGGAAACGACTGCGCGACGAATTGCGCCAGCGATGCGAAATGCTCCGGCGGCCAGCGCTTGGCGGGGCCGTATTCCGCGCCGGGACAGAACACGACCAGCGGCGTGCGTGTGTCGAGGTTGAAGCGGGCGGACACGCGCACGGCTTCGTTCGGATCGGATTCGAGGCGCGGGACGGGCAGCTTGATAACGGCGTTTTGCGCATCGGTATCGCCTG
Organism: Caballeronia sp. BR6202001591004; assembly: GCA_029439525.1. Classification (GTDB taxonomy): domain Bacteria; phylum Pseudomonadota; class Gammaproteobacteria; order Burkholderiales; family Burkholderiaceae; genus Caballeronia. The sequence goes on along the minus strand of JAQFVJ010000031.1, from coordinate 10,773 downwards.
GAGCCGCGTTAGGCGCGTGCTGATCGACGAAAGACAGCTTCGCGCCGGGCGCGTAGGCGAGCGCGGCGTAATGCGCCGTCATCGGCGGGCGATCGGTCTTCGGCGGATTCGGGTGACACACGTTGAGCAGCCCGAAGCGGCTCTCGCCCTTGTAGCCGATGCGCAGGTTGATGCCCGCCATCCACGGGATCAGCGCGGATTTCATCGAATTGGGCAGCACGTAGGCGGCGTCGTAGCCGACGTCGCGCAAGTCGCTCGCGAGTTGCCAGCGGCGCAGCAACTGCAACTTGCCGTGCGCGAAGTCGGTGGCGTACACATCGCGGATTTCCGGCATGCGTTCGAGCACCGGCGCGACCCAGGTCGGCGCGATGGCGTCGATGACAATGCGCGGATGCAGCTTGCGCAAAAGCGTGAAGAGCGGCTGCGCCATCAATGCGTCACCGATCCAGTTCGGTACTATTACCAGCGCACGGCGCATCTGAAAGTATCCGATCTCAAAATAAGCGCGGCTCTCGGCACGGTGCCGGGAGGTCGTCGGGTAAAGGGGTTGGGGTGGGCGCGCGAGTTACCGAAGAGGCCCAGTACGTTGGGGCAAATGCGCGACGCCGCGCGCCGTCACCGATGGCTAGCCCTTAATAACCGCCCTTGATGGATTTCGCCGTCCTTCAGTTTGTAGCGCGTGCCGCAGTACGGGCAGCGCGCCTCGCCGTGCGTCACATCCAGAAACACGCGCGGATGCGTGCTCCAGCGCTGCATTTTCGGGTTCGGGCAGAAAGCGGGGACGTCCTTCGCGGACAGTTCCACCAGCGGCATTTCCTTCAGGTCGCTCATTGCGTTTCTCTTTGATATGCGGGGGAAAGCGGCGGCCACGCGAGCGCCACCGAAAAACCTTAAACCTTCGTGAGCCAGCTCGCGTACTTCTCGTTCTTGTCACCGACCACGTCGAAGAACGCGCTTTGCAGCTTTTCGGTGATCGGGCTGCGCTTGCCGGCGCCGATGGTGCGATTGTCGAGTTCGCGGATCGGCGTGACTTCGGCGGCGGTGCCGGTGAAGAACGCTTCATCGCAGGTATAGACCTCGTCGCGCGTGATGCGCTTCTCGATGACCGGAATGCCGAAGTCGCGCGCCAGCGTGATGACTGTGTCGCGCGTGATGCCGTCGAGACACGACGCGAGATCCGGCGTATAGATCTTGCCGTTGTTGATGAGGAAGAAGTTCTCGCCGGAGCCTTCCGACACGTAGCCGTCCACGTCGAGCAGGAGCGCTTCGTCGTAACCGTCGGTGACGGCTTCCTGATTCGCGAGGATCGAGTTCACGTACCAGCCGGATGCCTTGGCGCGCACCATCGACACGTTCACGTGATGGCGCGTAAACGACGACGTCTTCACACGGATGCCTTTGGCCAGACCGTCTTCGCCGAGATACGCGCCCCACGGCCACACTGCGATGGCGACGTGAATGGTGTTGCCTTTGGCCGACACGCCGAGCTTTTCCGAGCCGACCCAGATGATCGGGCGCAGGTAGCAGCTTTCGAGTTCGTTCGCCTTGACGACTTCCAGTTGCGCGGCTTCAAGCGTGGCGGCGTGGAACGGCACGTCCATCTGGAAGATCTTTGCGGAGTTCAGCAAGCGTTTGGTGTGCTCTTTCAGACGGAAGATCGCCGTGCCCTGCGCAGTCTTGTACGCGCGCACGCCTTCGAATACGCCCATGCCGTAGTGCAGCGTATGGGTTAGGACGTGGATCTTGGCGTCGCGCCAGTCGATGAGCTTGCCATCCATCCAGATCTTGCCGTCGCGGTCGGCCATTGACATACGGTTCTCCTAGCTGTCTCAAGTGAGTTCAGACGAGCCGACTGAATATTCTTGCCGTCGATGCGGTTCCTGGACGCATGCTTCGGCGCGTTTCGACAAACACACGACGAACGCGCGCGAATGCGCAGGAAAACTGTGAAAGCCCTCCGAAAGCCGGGGAAAGTCCGTCATTTTAGCGTAATTTCGCTACGAAACCGATCTTGGCGCGATTTACAGAACGCTATAATTTCCTCTTCGCCGACGGCTTTCCGGCGAATTTCATTTTTCATACATATTGTGCGTTTCGATGACATGGCGCGGTGGCCCGGGCGGTGCCCCGTTCTGGCGTTCAGCGGGTTTGTCCTGTTTCGTGATCTTCCATGCTCGACCGGTTATCCGACACCGACCGCCGCGCCTTCTTGGATGGCGTGCGCACCTTTTCTCCCGCCGTTCGGCGCTGGTCTCGTGGGGGCTCGTCCATCGGCGTCGCGCTATGACCAAGTCGGTGCTGACGGTGCCACAGGCGTTCGGCATGTCGCTGCTGGTGTACGGCGGATCGTCGCAACTCGCGGTGCTGCCGCTGTTCGCCGCCAGGTTGCCGGTCTGGACTGTGCTCCTGACCGCCGCGGGTCAATCTGCGCTTCGTGATCTTCAGCGCGGGATTCGCGCCGCACTTCTCCTATCTGCCCTTGTGGCGCCGTCTGCTACTCGGGTACTTCAACGGCGACATCATTTTTCTGATGTTTTCCAAGCGGCACTTCGCGGAAGGCCGCCAGCCGGGCAAGGAAGCGTTTTTTGGGGAGGCGGCGGCGAGCTGGCTGTCGTGGCAGATCTCGTCGATCGCGGGCATTCTGCTCGCGCGCCTGATTCCCGATAACTGGGGGCTGGAATTTGCCGGCACGCTTGCGCTGATCCGGATCGTCCGCCATCGCGACGCGCTCGACGCTGGCCGCCGCCGCGGTGGCGAGCGTCGAGCGCTGCTGGCGTTCGATCTTTCGTATCGCTTCGGCTTGCCCATCGCGGTGTTCGCGGCGCTCGTCGCCGGCACACTCGCCGATGTGATCGCGGAACACGCCGGCGCGGGGAGCGCCAGGGAGCGCCCGACCACGCGCATCGTCAAACGAAGGCCGAAGCGAAATCCGACACCACGGAGCGTGCGCGATGAGCGCCTTCCAGACCTGGCTCGCCATTCTCGGCATGGGCGTCGTCACGGCGCTGACACGCGCGTTCTTTCTCATGGGCGGCGAGCGCATGGTGTTGCCGCCGCGCATCCAGCGCGTGTTGCGCTATGCGCCCGCGGCGGCGCTTTCCGCGGTCATCATGCCCGATCTGCTCGAAACGCCCGCCGTGCTGTCGATCGCGCTCGGCAATCACACGCTGTGGGCGTCGCTGGCGGGGCTCCCGATTACCTCAAGCGGCGCGGCATGATGGGTACCATCGCCGTCGGCATGATCGTTTTTACGGTTCCGCGGCTCGTCTTCTGAGCCGGGGCGCGACGGCGCGCGCGCCAAATACGCGTCATCAAGGATTCGCCGCTAAAAGCGCGCGGTCCATTCGGTTAAAATGACAGTCATTCCTGTCGCAACTGAGCGAGGTCGAGAGTGTCTCCGGCAATCGCCGAACCACGGTTCCGAAGCTCGCAAGCTCATGCAGCGGCACAGGCAGCATCGTGCTGCCCGCGTTCGCGCATGCCGGCCCGTCGCGTGGCCTCGATCCTCTCTATACCGCCCCCGCGTCCATCGCCTCCAGCTTGATTCGCGCGCGGTCGTTCGATTTCCCTGCATCCCCGCTACACAGACCGCGCGCCACACAGTCCCGAACCGGCTAGCTCCATCCGGTCTTTCCCGCCCGAACCGCCTTCCTTACTCAACGTTGACCCCCATGACGAAAATACTGCGTTTCACCGACCTGATCTCCGAAGGCAAAGTCTCCGGCAAGCGTGTGTTCATCCGCGCGGATCTCAGTGTGCCGCAAGACGACGACGGCAATATCACCGAAGACACGCGCGTGCGCGCTTCGGTCCCGGCGATCAAGGCCGCGCTCGATGCAGGCACCGCCGTGATGGTTACCTCGCACTTGGGCCGTCCGACTGAAGGCCAGTTCAAGCCGGAAGACTCGCTCGCGCCGGTCGCCAAGCGCTTGTCGGAACTGCTCGGCCGCGATGTGCCGCTGGTGTTCGACTGGGTCGATGGCGTGAACGTGCAGCCGGGCCAGGTTGTGCTGCTGGAAAACTGCCGCGTCAACAAGGGCGAAAAGAAGAACGACGACGGCCTCGCGCAAAAAATGGCGAAGCTTTGCGATATCTACGTGAACGACGCGTTCGGCACCTCGCACCGCGCCGAAGCGACGACGCATGGCATCGCGAAGTTCGCGCCCGTTCCGTGCGCCGGTCCGCTGCTGGCAGCCGAACTCGATGCGCTCGGCAAGGCGCTCGGCAACCCGAAGCGTCCGCTGGTCGCGATCGTCGCGGGTTCGAAGGTTTCGACCAAACTCACCATCCTCAAGTCGCTGGCCGAGAAGGTCGATCAGCTGATCGTCGGCGGTGGCATCGCCAATACGTTCATGCTCGCGTCGGGCCTGAAGATCGGCAAGTCGCTGGCGGAGACCGATCTCGTCGGCGAGGCAAAGGAAATCATCGACGCGGCCCGCACGCGCGGCGCGTCGGTACTGATTCCGAGCGATGTCGTGACGGCCAAGGAATTCGCGCCGACCGCGAAGGCCGAAATCAAGCCCGTGGCGGACGTCGCCGACGACGACATGATCCTCGACATCGGTCCGGACACGGCCAGGGCGCTCGCGCAGCAGCTGGAAACGGCGGGTACCATCGTGTGGAACGGCCCGGTCGGCGTGTTCGAATTCGACCAGTTCGGCAACGGCACGAAGACGCTCGCGCAGGCGATCGCCAATTCGTCGGCGTTCTCGATTGCGGGCGGCGGCGACACGCTCGCGGCTATCGCGAAATACGACATCGCGGACAAGGTGAGCTACATCTCGACCGGCGGCGGCGCGTTCCTCGAATTCCTGGAAGGCAAGAAGCTGCCCGCGGTCGAAGTGCTCGAATCGCGCGCAGGGGCGTAAGGCCTTGGCCGCCCGAGGCAATCCGGCGAAAGCAGGAAAGAAGGGCGCGCCAGGCGGCGGCGCGCCAACCGAAGAAATCGAAAACGGCGCGCCGCTCGATACGGCCGCTGGAGCAGCTCTGGTCATTGCAGAAGCAGCTCAACCAACCCGAACATGCAGCACCCGAAGGCGAGGGCGCAATTCCGGCCACGCCTCCGGTCATCATCGGCGGCATACTCGCCCATGCATTGAAAGAAATCGATAAAGCGACGCCGGCACGAACCGGCGCGCGCAACCGGTGAGCAACACCTCACTGCAAGCGCAACGTGCTCGCAGCCTTAACACGGGCGATCCTACAGAGACGAGGAAAGACATGCATCGCGCCACCAAAATCGTTGCCACTATCGGACCGGCTTCGAGCAATCCGGACATCCTGCTGCAGATGATGCAGGCCGGGCTCGACGTCGTTCGCTTCAACTTCTCCCACGGCTCCGCCGACGACCACCGCCAGCGCGCCGAATGGGTGCGCGAGGCCGCGCGTCAGGTCGGCCGCGAGGTCGCCATCATGGCCGACCTGCAAGGGCCGAAGATCCGCGTCGGCAAGTTCGAGAACAACAAGACGATGCTCGTCGCGGGCAACACGTTCATCCTCGACGCGGGCTGCGAACTCGGCAATAACGATCGCGTCGGCCTCGACTGCAAGGATCTGCCGCGCGATCTGCGCGCAGGCGACGTGCTGCTGCTCAACGACGGCCTGATCGTGCTCGACGTGACGCGCGTGATCGGCGAAGAGATTCACACTGTCGTGAAGGTCGGCGGCGAGCTGTCGAACAACAAGGGCATCAACCGTCAGGGCGGCGGGCTGACCGCGCCCGCACTGACCGAAAAGGACATGGAGGACATCAAGACGGCGATGTCGCTCGGCGCGGATTTCGTCGCGGTGTCGTTTCCGAAGAATGCGACCTACATGGAAATGGCGCGCCAGCTCGCGAATATCGCGGGCGCGCCGTATGGCATCAAGCCGAAGATGATCGCGAAGATCGAGCGAGCCGAAGCCATTCCCGCGCTGCAAGGCATTCTCGATGCCTCGGACGGCATCATGGTCGCACGTGGCGATCTGGCCGTCGAAGTGGGCAACGCGACGGTGCCAGCTTTGCAGAAGCGCATGATCCGCATGGCGCGCGAGTCGAACAAGCTCGTCATCACCGCCACGCAGATGATGGAATCGATGATCCACGCGCCCGTGCCGACGCGCGCGGAAGTGTCGGATGTGGCGAACGCCGTGCTCGACGGCACCGACGCCGTGATGCTCTCCGCCGAAACCGCCGCCGGCAAATATCCGGTGACGACCATCGAAACGATGGCCGCGGTCTGCGTGGAATCGGAGAAGTCGGAAGAGTCGCAACTCGACCGCGATTTCCTGGACCGCACCTTCACACGCATCGACCAGTCGATCGCGATGGGCGCGCTGTTCACGGCGTTCCACCTCGGCGCGAAGGCCGTGGTTGCGCTGACGGAATCCGGCTCGACGGCGCTGTGGATGTCGCGTCACTGGACGCATGTGCCGATTTTCGCGCTGACGCCGCGCGTGTCGAGCGAGCGCACGATGTCGCTGTATCGCAACGTGACGCCGCTGCATCTCGACACCAACATAGACCGCGATCTCGCGCTGAATCAGGCGCTGGAAGTGGTCGTGTCGAAGGGGTATGCTGCGCGTGGCGACATGGTCGTGCTGACCGTCGGCGAGCCGATGGGCGCGGCGGGCGGCACCAACACGCTGAAGATCGTGCGCGTCGGCGATCATTTCCGACGTCTTAAAATGCGCGGTCAAAGACCGCGCGGTTTGTCGCAAGTTTGACGCGCGCTCACCGGGTTTTAGTGGTGAGCGCGAACAAGCGCGCAGGACAGGTATCGGCGAAGCGCCCAAGAGCGCATCGCCCGTGCGATCCATTCCTCGAAAAAGCCGAAAGCTGCCTGAGAGCAGAATCGTGCGCGCCCAAGAATTCGTTTTACTTTTGGAGTCTCACCACAATGCCTCTCGTATCAATGCGTCAATTGCTGGATCACGCAGCCGAAAAACGGCTACGGCCTTCCGGCATTCAACGTCAACAATCTCGAACAAGTGCAGGCGATCATGGCGGCCGAGAACGAAGTGGCCCGTCATCATGCAGGCGTCGGTGGGCGGCCCGTAAGTACGCGGGCGAAGCGTTCCTGCGCCATCTGATCGAAGCGGCCGTCGAGTCGTATCCGCATATTCCGATCGTGATGCATCAAGATCACGGCCAGTCGCCGGCGGTGTGCATGGCCGCGATCCGCATCGGTGTTTCTCACCAGCGTGATGATGGACGGCTCGCTCGAAGCCGACGGCAAGTCCGTCGCGTCGTACGAGTACAACGTCGCGGTATCGAAGCAGGTCGTGGAGTTTTCGCATGCGATCGGCGTCACGGTGGAAGCCGAACTGGGCGTGCTCGGTTCGCTACCATGAAGGGCGACAAGGAAGACGGCCACGGCGCCGACGGCACGATGACGCGCGAGCAGCTTCTGACCGACGTCGAGCAGGCCGCCGATTTCGTCAAGCAGACGCAATGCGATGCGCTGGCGATCGCCATCGGCACGTCGCACGGCGCGTACAACCAAGAAGCCGACGGGCGACATTCTCGCCATCGACCGCATCAAGGAAATTCACCAGCGCATTCCGAACACCCACCTCGTGATGCACGGTTCGTCGTCGGTGCCGCAGGAATTGCTCGCCGAGATCCGCGCGTTCGGCGGCGACATGAAGGGAACCTACGGCGTGCCGGTCGAGGAGATTCAGGAAGGCATCAAGCACGGCGTGCGCAAGGTGAACATCGACACGGACTTGCGTCTGGCGATCACCGGCGCGATCCGCGCGACTATCTGAAGCCCGCGCGCGAGGCGATCAAGGAAGTCGTTCGCCAGCGCTACATGCAGTTCAGCTGCGAGGGCATGGCGGGCAAGAGCAAGCCGGTTCCGCTCGAAAAGATCGCGGAAAAGTACAAGTCCGGCGAGGTTGCCCAGATCGTGAAATGAGACTGATCTGAAGCAGGCGGGTTTTGTAAAGTAAAATTAACAGGTGCCGGGTTCGGAGCCCGTTCGCATTTGTTTTTCTGTCCGCGCTCGCAACCCAAAAGCGCGGGGTTCACCATTTCAGCCCTTCTTCGGTACACGACGATGTTCACGCTATACGAATCCACGATCAAATCGCTGCCGCTGCTCGGCCGCGGCAAGGTCCGCGACAACTACGCAGTCGGTCAGGACAAGCTCCTGATCGTCACGACCGACCGCCTTTCCGCATTCGACGTCGTCATGGGCGAGCCGATTCCGAACAAGGGCCGCGTGCTGAACACCATGGCCGACTTCTGGTTCGAAAAGCTTGGCCATATCGTGCCGAACCACAATACGGGCATCGATCCGGCGTCGGTCGTGTCGGCGGACGAAGCCGAACAGGTGAAAAAAGGCCGCGCGGTCGTCGTGAAGCGTCTGGAGCCGATTCTCGTCGAAACGGTCGTGCGCGGTTATCTCGCGGGCAGCGGCTGGAAGGACTATCAGGCTACGGATTCGGTGTGCGGCGTCGAACTGCCGCCGGGCCTGCAAAACGCGCAAAAGCTGCCCGAGCCGATCTTCACGCCGGCGGTCAAGGCCGAAATGGGCCATCACGACGAAAACATCACCTACGATGAGATGGAACGCCGCATCGGCACCGAGCTATCGGCCACCATCAAGCGTATTTCCATCGCGCTGTACAAGGAAGCGGCGGAGTACGCGGCGACGCGCGGCATCATCATCGCGGATACGAAGTTCGAATTCGGTCTGGACAACAAGGGCGAGCTGTATCTGATGGACGAAGTGCTGACCGCTGATTCGTCGCGCTTCTGGCCCGCCGATGGCTATCAGGTCGGCACCAATCCTCCGTCCTTCGACAAGCAGTTCGTGCGCGACTGGCTCGAAACCCAGCTGTGGAAAAAAGAGCCGCCCGCGCCGAAGCTGCCGGACGAGGTGATCGCGAAGACGTCGGAGAAGTATCAGGAAGCGCTGCAACGTCTGACTGGCAAGACGCTCGACTGAGAGTTGAAGAAAGATGACGAACGAAGTTCACACGCATGAAGCGCCGCTCGTCGGCGTGTTGATGGGCTCCAGCTCCGACTGGGACGTGATGAAGAACGCGGTGGCGGTGCTTCAGGAATTCGGCGTGCCGTACGAGGCGAAAGTGGTTTCGGCGCATCGCATGCCGGGCGAGATGTTCGCCTATGCCGAAAGCGTGCGTGCGCGCGGCGTGCGCGCGATCATCGCGGGCGCGTGCGGCGCGGCGCATCTGCCGGGCATGCTCGCCGCGAAGACCACGCTGCCGGTGCTCGGCGTGCCGGTGGCGAGCAAGTATCTGAAGGGCGTGGATTCGCTGCATTCGATCGTGCAAATGCCCAAGGGCGTGCCGGTCGCGACCTTCGCGATCGGCGAGGCGGGCGCAGCGAACGCGGCGTTGTTCGCAGTATCGATCCTGAGCGTGACGGACGTGAAATACGCTGATGCACTGACCGCGTTCCGCGCGAAGCAGAATCAGGCGGCGAAGGACATGCCGTTGCCGTCGCTCTAAGGCATGAACTAAGGCATGAAAGGACCGCTGTGAAGCGGTCCTTTCCACTTCGTCTCACAGCACAGGCTCAAGGATTCGCCCCGGTCCGCGTCGACAGTCCACGCGATGCTCACACTTTGCCATTCAGCCCCACGATGAACCCACAAAAATCCCCGATCTCTCCCATTCTGCCGGGCGCATGGCTCGGCATGGTCGGCGGCGGCCAGCTCGGCCGCATGTTTTGTTTCGCCGCGCAGTCGATGGGCTATCGCGTCGCCGTGCTGGATCCCGATACGACCAGTCCCGCAGTCGCGGTCGCCGATCGCCATATCCGTGCCGCCTACGACGGTAAGGCCGCGCTGACCGAACTCGGCCGGCTGTGCGCGGCGGTGTCGACGGAATTCGAGAACGTGCCGTCCGCGAGCCTCGAATTTCTGGCGACGTGCACTTTCGTCAGTCCGGCGGCGAGTTGCGTGGCGATCGCGCAGGATCGCGTGGCGGAGAAGCGCTTTATCGCGGAATCAGGCGTGCCGGTCGCGCCGCATATGGTGATCGAATCGCCGGAGGCGCTCAATGCGCTCGACGATGACACGATCGCCGCGGTGCTGCCAGGCATCCTCAAGACCGCGCGTCTCGGCTATGACGGCAAGGGGCAGGTCAGCGTGCGCAATGCGCAGGAAGTGCGCACGGGGTATGCATCGCTGTCGGGCGTGCCGTGTGTGCTGGAAAAACGCATGCCGCTGAAGTACGAAGTGTCCGTGCTGATCGCGCGTGGCGGCGACGGCAAGTCGGCGGTGTTTCCGCTCGCGCAGAATTCGCATGTCGGCGGCATTCTGGCGAAGACCGTCGTACCCGCGCCCGATGCGTCGGACGCGCTTGTGGCGCAGGCGCAGGACGCGGCGTTGACCATCGCGGCGAAGATCGGTTATGTGGGCGTGCTGTGCGTCGAGTTTTTCGTGCTGGAAGATGGTTCGCTGATCGCCAATGAAATGGCGCCGCGTCCGCACAACTCTGGCCATTACACCGTGGATGCGTGCGCGACGAGCCAGTTCGAACAGCAGGTTCGCACGATGACGGGCATGCCGCTGGGCGATACCCGCCAGCATTCGCCTGCCGCGATGCTGAATCTGCTCGGTGATATCTGGTTCAACGGCAAGAAGGCGCGTGCGCTCGCGTGGGCCGATGTTGCGGCGATGCCGGCGGCGCGGCTGCATCTGTACGGCAAGGAGGATGCGCGCCCGGGCCGCAAGATGGGGCACATCAATTTCACGGCGGCGACGCTCGAGGAAGCGCGCACGGCGGCGCGCGACTGTGCACGCATGTTGCATATCGCGC
>JAQFVJ010000030.1 GCA_029439525.1 Caballeronia sp. BR6202001591004 | reverse complement strand
GAGCAAGACGGCATGCCCGTGTTGACGGGCGGATCGCGGAACACTTCGTCGATGCGCACGCCGCGCGGGTTGCGCGCCGCCGGCCGCTTTGCGTTCAGCACGAGCAGCGGCACGATCACCGTGCGCGCCCAGTACGACACCTTCGACAAATGGAACGGGAACCACATCGGCAGACGCATGATTTCGACGGGCATCATCGGCACCGCGCGCCACGACACCACGCCGAACAGCGCCAGCAGGATGCGCGTGAAGACATTGACCTTCTCCGCGCCGCCGGCAGCGAGAATCGCGCGGTGGGCGCGCTGCATGTGCTCGGCGTCCGGCGAATCGCCGATCATCTTCAGCGCGAAGTACGCCTTCACGGTCGCGCTGACGTCCATCGCGCCGTCGGTGAAGAGCGGCCAGCCACCGTCCTCGCACTGGATGCGGCGCAGATAGCGGCCGATCTTCGCTTCGAGCGTCAGATCGGCTTGTTCGCCGAGATAGTGGACGAGCAGCACATATTCGGACGGGATAGTGGCATCCGCTTCGAGTTCGTATAGCCAATAGCCGTCCGGATGCTGCGCCGCGAGCAGCGCGTCGGTGGCTTTCGAGACGGCGTGGTCCAGCGGAGCGTTCGGCGTCGCTGTTTCCACGGCCGACAGGGTCATATCGTTCATCTGCTTTCCATCGATTGGTTCATCAACGCATCCGCGGCCATTTGGCCGGAGCGGATCGCGCCTTCGATCGTCGCGGACAGGCCGGTCGCCGTCCAGTCGCACGCGAGCGTGAAGTTGTTCCAGCGTGTGCGCGTCGCCGCGCGCAAGCCTTCCTGCGAGGGTATCGCGGCAAAAGTCGCGTGATGGTCCACGACGACCTGCCACGGTGGCACCGGCATGGCGGGCAGGCGCAGCGCCTTCGCCGCTTCCTCCCAGACCGAGCGCGCCAGTTCGTCTCGTCATGAGAGGCGTCGCGAGCACGCGGTCGGCGCACATCAGCGTGACCAACACGCGCCCGTCGCCCGTGAACAGCCAGTCCGACGTGCCGCCGACGAGGCAGGTGGCGCGCATCTGATCGGCGCATCGACCGCGAAATGCACGGCGGCGATGGCGTGGGACGCGTCGAGCATCGACAGTCCGGGCAGGAGCCGTCGAGTCGCGGCGGGCGACACCGCCAGAACCACGCCGTTGCCCGGCGCAATGTGCACGGGCTCGCGTGCGCAGTCGCGCGTGTCCCCTATAGAAGAAAGCGAGCTTACACGTTCCCTGGAATCCGTGCCCGAAACGCCGATCTGCGCGACCCACGCGCCGAGCCGGATTTCCGCACCGCCGTGCTGCAACAGCCACAGCGCCGGATCGACGAACGCGTGCGACAAGCCGTTGCGCGCGAAGAGCGGCGGGCAATGCCTGCCCGCCCTGCGCGAGCGTTTCGCACAGCCAGTTGCCAGCGACGATCGCGCTCGCCTCGGACGAATCGGCGTTGAGCATCGTGCGCAGCAGCGGACGCGCGAGCAGGTTCCACACACGGCCCTGATGACGCACCGATTCCTCGGTCGTGCGCCCCGGCCGGCGAAGAACAGCGGCAGGAGCAGGATCGACAGATAATCGGCGGGCTGGGTGTGGGCACACGCGCGTCGGCATCGACGATCCAGCGCGGCAGCCGTCCCGGCAACATGCGGACGGTCCACTCGCCGCCACTCGCCAGATCGAAAAACGGATACTCTGGCTGCGTCGGGCCGATGAGCGTGTCGGTCGCGCGCAGATACACCATCGCCGATTGATTGCCTGAAAGCAGCAAATGATTGCCGTTATCGACGGTGATGCCGAGCGTGGAATCAAAGTTAGGAGCGGCAGCGCCCGCCCGCGTGCGGCGAAGCTTCGTGCAGCAAGACGCGCGCGCCGCGCCGCTGTGCCTGAACGGCTGCCGCGAGTCCCGCCAGACCCGCGCCGACGACATGGACCTGCCGGGGCATCAGATCAGATTGCGCACCACGATCCACAACAGACGCGCACGCGGCGTGCGCATGCGTTCGCGTGGCAGGTCAAAGCCGCGCTTGAGATTGGCATCGAGTACGGCACGATACGCCGCCGACATGATGCGCGGGGCACGCACCTGGCGGCGCGGCGACGAGGCCATAATCGCGTCGGATTGCGCGTAATGCCCTTTTGCGCGCTCGGCGAGCACGGCGCACACGCGCGGCAGCCGCGCGTCGCCGACGATGCTTGCAGCGTCGCTGGTCGAAATGCCTTCGCGCGCCAGCAGTTCGCGCGGCAGGTAGACGCGGCCGATTTCGGTGTCTTCGTCGATATCGCGCAGGATGTTGGTCAACTGCAGCGCGCGGCCCAGATGGTGCGCGAGCCGCCGCCCGGCGTCCTCGTGCACCCCGAAGATCCTCACCGACAGCCGGCCCACGGCGCTCGCGACGCGGTCGCAATAGAGGTCGAGCGTGGCTTCGTCGGGCGCGACGATATCGCCGGCGGCGTCCATCGCCATGCCGTCGATCACGGCGTGGAAATCGTCGCGGGAGAGGTGGAACGCCTGAATGTGCCGCCTGAGCGGTACGAGCGATTGCTTCGGCGCGCCGGCGTAGCACGCATCGATGTCCTCGCGCCAGCGGTCGAGCGCGATGGCGCGTTCACGGCGCGGCAGCGTGCCTTCGTCGGCGATGTCGTCGACCGCGCGGCAGAACGCGTAAATCTGGTACATCGCGTCGCGTTGCGCGGCCGGGAGAATGCGCATCGCGAGATAGAACGAACTTCCCGACGACGCTTTCGCGACATCGGCGGTGGATTCGTCAACGATGATGTTGGAAACGGCCAAGACGGACTCCGCTGTAACGCCCTTGGGAAAGGCAGGGCGAATTAGATGATCGCGCACCAGACTTCGCGACGATACCCAAAAGCGCGCGGAACGACATGGCCCAGAGCGATGCCCGAGGGGTGGGTCTATCAGGAGCTGGTACGAGCCGACCGTGTGGAACCGGGAGCGGATGAAAGTATACCAATACTCAGGGGCGGCTCATGGTGCGTCGGTGTCCCGGTGTCTGAACGGCTCTTTACGCGAAGCCCACCGAGCGATTGCGCCCGCCGCGCTTGGCGGTATACCATGTCGCGTCGGCTTCGTTGATGTGAGCGCTTCCTAGGATGGACGTCACGTCGGGCTTGCCGGTCGCGACACCGATGCTCGCGGTCACCGGCACGGGCGCGCCCTGCACGTCCACCGGCGTCTCGCCGACCGCGGTGTGCACTTTCTCCGCGACGATCATCGCGTCCTCGAAATTCGTGCACGCCAGCAGCGCGAATTCCTCGCTACCGAAGCGCCCGAATACATCCTGCACGCGCGTTCTTGACGACGCGCTCGGCCATCACGCGAAGCACGGTGTCGCCGACCAGATGGCCGAATTCGTCGTTGATGCGCTTGAAGTGATCGAGGTCGAACAGCAGCATCGACAGATCGCCGCCGTAGCGCTGCCAGCGATGGAATTCGTCGGCGAGGCGCACTTCGAAGTAGCGCCGGTTGGCGGATGCCCGTCAGTCCGTCGCGATCGGCGAATTCCTGCAGCTTGAGCCCGCGGCCTCGTCGCGGGCGCGCTGCATCATGCGCGCGTGCGTGACGTCGGAAATGGTGACGCACACCGCGCGAACTTCGCGTTCGTGCGTGAGCGGCATGAAGGTACAAGTCCTGCTGCATGAGGTCGACGCCGCCGGTAATCGGCCGGTCATGGTCGAACTTGAAGAGCCACGACCGCTGTTCCCACGAACTAAACGCGAAGCTGCCTAGCTAGAATACGCTTTCGACCTTGCGCGTAAACCACACGCGCGGCAGTTCCGGAAAACTCGCGAAGATCGAGCGGCCGATCAGCTGCTCCGCCGTCTTGCCGCTGTGGTCGGCCATGAAGCGGTTCCACATCAGCACGTTGAGATCGCGGTCCAGCACGAAAATGCCGAAGCCCACACGCTCGATCATCAGTTCACTCAGAACCTGCCGCAGTTGTTCCATGGAGCGCGTCAGAGGCTCGACAGTAGCGCGTCGAGCGCTTCGTTCAGATGCATGACGCGTCCTCGGCCATCAGCATGACGAGGTGCGCGCGGAAGCTGTGATCCTCCAGCGCGAAATTCACCTCGAGCAGCAGCGCCGTGCGCCACGCGAGTATCGCAGGCTGGAACACCTCGTCCAGCGCGATGTCCTCGCCCAGCATGCCCGGCGGCGAGAAAATCGGCGCGCGACCGAGATTGTCGAAAATGCAGGAAACGCACGCGCCCATTAGCAAGGT
This sequence comes from Caballeronia sp. BR6202001591004, assembly GCA_029439525.1. Taxonomy (GTDB): domain Bacteria; phylum Pseudomonadota; class Gammaproteobacteria; order Burkholderiales; family Burkholderiaceae; genus Caballeronia. The sequence goes on along the minus strand of JAQFVJ010000030.1, from coordinate 13,043 downwards.
CGCGACGTCGAAAATCAGCTCGGCGCGCGTGGTCGCCTCGTAGGTGGATTTGGTGTATGGATCATCGACGAGCGCGCAGAGCGGGTCCACGCTGCCGCTCTTGCACAGCACGATCGCCTCGCCCTTGATGTCGGAGTGAGAACCCTGGCGCACCGCTGTCACGGTATCGGTGATGCCGGTCATCGGACAACGCGCCCGACGCATCCTTCACGTCGACCACGCGCGGCACCGACAGCTCGATGAAGGTGCCGAGCAGCGTCGACAGGCGCGTCGCGGCCTGACCCATCGCCATGTTGGCGACTTCCTGCAGCGCGTCGCGCTGGTCCTCGTTCAGGGCGAGCTTTGATCAACCATGGAGTCCGTACTCCTTCAAAACGGGCCGCAGTGCTTCGGGCGTCACCGGCTTTTCCAGAAACGCGATCGCGCCCAGCGAGCGCACGCGTTCCTTCGCCATCGGCTGTACGTCGGCGGATACGACGATTACGAAGGTGTTCAGGTCTTCGTGCTGCAAGGCGTCGAGCACCTGATAGCCGGTCATGTCGGGCATCGTCAGGTCGAGGAACATCACCGACGCGCAGCCGGCGCGGTACAGCTTCAGCGCTTCTCGTCCATTGGTCGCATAGGAAATCTCGACGTCCCAGTCCTCGGGCAATGCGCGCGTCAGCACCTTGCGTGCGAGCAGGGAATCATCGGCAATGACAATCGGCAACGGCATGGTCGGCAGAATCGGTAACGGTGCTTACTGTGGGAATTCGGGCGGTCGGGAGAAGCCGTACGCGACGCTCTCGGGCATGTTTACGACGCCGCCGCGGCGATCTTTACTTTACAGCTTGCTGTGTTTGCCGCCGCGACGCGGGCGCTTGCGGGCCGCGACCAGCCACGCGCGGCGTCAATGAACATAAGCATCCCATCCCGCCAGCGTGCGCATGGCGAACTGAAGTACGATCGGCGTCATGATAACTGCCCCGTGCGAAGTCCCGCGCACGCTGTTTCCGCTGCTTTCCAGATGCGCCGGACCGTGGCCTCATTCCCTGCATGCGCGCACAGCCAGCCTCGCGGATGCATCGCCGCTTCGGCCTTCATTCGTCCTGCGGCGCGCCGCAGGATATAGGACTATATTTGTGTCGTCAATGATGGCTCTGACGGCGTATACATCGGACAGTTGCATTGTCGGCCGAACAGAATGTCAAAGCAACTCGACAGAACTCCGATATGGAATTAATTTCGCCGAATTTCTGGATTTTCGCCGAATTTCTGGATAAATTGGTATTAATCACTCGCCGCACCAAAACTGGCTATTTTTCATACTTTTGCGTACGTTTGCGCTACTGATTCTCTCGCTAACTGCGCACCGCACGTTCGTGCTCTATCTTCACGCGCGCGTCCGGCGCATTTTGTCGGCGCGAAACTTGCATGTTGCCTGAGGTTACACCGACGGCAGGGCGAACGAACGGCGTTTGCGACGTTCGATGCGCAATGCGTCCGCGTAAAGTTTTCCATCCACCGCCCAAAATGACGCCGCACCGAGAGGAGTTCGCCGGACGCCGAGCCTGCCGGAGAACACTGGCAGGAGGAACCGCCGTTCCCAGTGGTGCCCGAGCGCAACTTCGCCGCGCAGCGCATGACGCTCTATGCGTTGCTGATCGCGGCCATCGTGCTACCCTGCGTCTATGTAGCGGTCACCGCGTGGACCGATTACCGCTCCCGCGAAGCCGGCGCCGCGGATGCCGTGGCCCGCAACGCGCGAGTCGCCGAGTCGCCGAAGAGCACGCGCTTAAGGTCTTCGATCTCAACGTAACGCTCAACGAGCGCATCGTCGATCTGCTCGACGGCCTCGACGCAAGCGAAATCCGCCGCGACGCCGAAGACATCCACCGTCATATGCGCGGGCGATGAGCGGCGGCTATCCGCAAGTGTCGGCGGCCTCGGTGTTCGCCGCGGACGGCAAGCTGCTGGTGACGAGCCGCGCGTATCTCGCGCCGGATATGTCCGTCGCCACGCGCGAAGATTTCGGCGGCCAGCGCAACAACCACAAGCTCGAGGAAGTGTCGCGCGTGATGCTCGGCCGCGTCGCAGGCGAGCAGGTCTTCAATACCACGGTCGCGCGCCGCACACCGAAGGGCAAGTTTAACGGCATCGTGTCCATCGCGCTGCGGCCCGCCTATTTCAACGCGTTCTATCGCGAACTGCTCAGCGACAGCCCGACCGTGACGCTTGGCCTTTCGCGCTCCGATGGCGAAGTGCTCGCGTGGTATCCACCGCGCCCGCCCGATCGCATGACACTCGCGCCCGACTCGCCGTCGCGCGAGGCGTATCGCGAAAGCCGGCGCGCGTGCCTCGGAACTCGCCCAGCAGGTGAAGATCGTCGCGTTCCGGCGGATCGGCGATTATCCGGTGTATGTGTCGAGCGGCTATCCGATCGAAACGATCTGGTCCGAGTGGTGGAAGCATCTGTCCGTGCTCGCGCTGTCGATCTTCGCGCCGTGCGTCGTGTTGTGGGGCGTGATCTTCCAGTCGCTGCGGCGGCTCGCGACCGAGGAAGCCAGTGCGGATTCACTGGAACCGTGCGATCCGCTGATCGGCATGCCGACCGATCCGCCGACCGCACGCTCGGAACTGTCGGGCGAATCGCTTTCCGAACGCGATGCACTCCGCAGACCGCGATGCGCTGCGTCCCGCTGAAAGCGTTACACCGACGCAAGCCATGAGCGAACGCGAAACGCGTCTACGTCAGGAGGCGGGCATGCTCGATCCGCCGCGGCCCGGCGTGCGCACCGATACCGCCACCGACTGGCGTCCGGTGAACGAACCGCTCGGACCGCTCGATGAACCGGCGAAGCCGTATCAATCGACATCGGGTATGCAGAGTCAGGCGCCCGGCATGCAGTCGCAGAGCATGGGCGCGTCGGTGGGCACGCAGGCATCAGGAACGGTCGGACCTGCTGCGACGCGACCCGCGCCGACCGGCCCCGGAACCGTGCCCAACAAATACATGGAGTACGAAGAAGATTTCCGCGCCGAGTACGACACCCGCTACGCCGCGACCGGGGAGCCGTACGAGGACTATCAGGGCGCGATCGCTATGGCGCGATGCTCGGCAACGACGATCGCTTCCGCAGCCGTGCCTGGGACGAGCAGATGGAGTATGAAACGCGACGCGATTGGGAATCGCGTCATCCGGACGAAGCCGATACATGGGAGCGCTTCAAGGCCGCGATTCGTCACGGATGGGATCGCGTGACGGGACATCATCACGTCTGATGCGCGTATGTCTGGCTCGGCGAAACGGCCCTTTCGGGCTGTTGTTTTGTTTTGCATCGAAGCGAACGTGACACGCGAGTTCAGGCCGCGAGCTTGCGCACCCACGCGACGTATCGATCCATGAAGCCTTGCAGAAACTTGCGCGTGTCTTCGCTGACGATGTTGCCGTCAGCGTCGATGCGATTCTCGTCGTGCTTGATGAACACTCCGGTTGACCGAGCAGCGCGATGTCGAGATACGTGCACACGTCGCGCAGATCCTTTTGCGCCAGCGCCGTGCCGATCGCGCCCGGCTTGCCGCCCCACGCGCTTTGCCCCCCCACAGCCGCGAGCCCCAGTCGATCGCGTTTCAGCACGCCGGGAATCGAACGGTTGTACGGGCGTGACCAACAGGATCGCATCGGCGGCGCGTAGTCATGACATGCGTATCGGGCTTATGACGATTGCCGAGGCAAGCAAATGCGGCATGCCGTTTGCGGCGCACCGTTGCACGATTTGGAGACATCTATCCCCATCGTTATCCACAGAAACTGTGGATAACTCGGCGGTTTGCGAAACACTGCCGAATTTTGATTCTTTCGTGAAACAAAGGGCAGGTTGTGGTGAGGTCGCCGCGAGTTGTGGTGCTCACCTCACCGTCTCCATCGTGCGCTTTTGCATGGCATCATTGCCGATCCCGCAATGATCGACGACTTCGGTTTTGGTCGTAGAGCGAAGCTCACGCCAGGATTCGACCGCTCTGGACAACAATGTGTTGGTTCAATCGATATTCTCTTGTCCAATAGGAAAACTCCTAGACTTGTCTCATCGCGTCGACCGACGCCAAGCGAATCCAGGAGTCCTTCCATGAAAACCACCCTGATCAGCGGCCTTGTGCTCTCCGCATTGCTCGCCACGGCGCCTGCGTTTGCGCAATCGGCTTATGGCGGCAAGACGCGCGCCGAAGTGAAGGCGGAACTCGCAAGCGCCCGCCGCGCCGGCAATCTCGATGCCGTGAACTCACTGAGCTATCCCGCAACCGTATCAGGAACGCCGTGCGCAGCTTCGAGCCGATGCGCGCACCAGCCGGCCGTACGACGCATTAACTAACACTATAACGCATCGAATTCCGCTGGACCCGTATCCGGACCTTGAAAAGGCAGAACAGTCCCTCCTCCACCATCGATAGAAGGTGGTTCGCCCGACGCCCCCCCCGCGCCGGGCGTTTTTTTACGGCTGGAGTCCGACTTGAGACGAGCAGTGAGTAATGTCGGCCTTTGGTCGTAGTAAGCTCAGCTAGCGTCGCGTTTGCGCTTCGCTATAAGTCGCTCGCGCGCGTCACTGCCACGTTGACGTTGTGCCTCGATCCGATTCGTTGGCTCAGAGGGTTCCTGAATGTCACCAACCCCCTCGAGCTGCGCCATCCAGTCTTGGAGCGCGCGAGCAAGCTCCCAGCGCGATGCGAAGCTCTCGAGAAATTCAGCATCCAGAACATCGAAATCAACATCCTGCGGCGGTAGCCTCATCGTGCTGCGAGGGGGCCGCCCCAGATAACAACCAGTGCAAGACTGCGACTTCAGGTCTTACCGTCGGGCAGTAACGGCCTGCTTGAAAGAAGGCACGCGCTTCCTCTAGCGAAGACGAAAAGAATCATGTTGGCAGCGCATTGAATCGGGCCCCCGCTTGTTTTGACCGAACCGACGCGAGGCACGGAGTTAGCACGTAGCGGAACGACGGCTGTCACGATGGCCGGCGAAGATTATTCAAAAAGCCACACTCTCCAGGTATCGATTCGAGTGAAACGACGGGACCTTGCCGAATATGCTGGGCAGCTTCGGCTACCTCGACAGCCGGCCGACTTCGACGATTCAAGTAAAGCCCGCGACTCACCTTTTGAAGGGCGCCGGACTTCAGAAGGCCGGTGACGGCGCTGTGGACGGTATCGGCGTTCGCGCGGTGGCCGCACGCGACGCACCAGTCGCGCAAGCTCGTCCGTCGTGCATACGCGAGATGCTGCTTCGTTCGACTCGAGAAGCCCGAGTAGTTCGAATCGCCATTCGGCCCGAGAACTGCCGCAATCGATATCTTCACCCATCACTTAACCTTTGACGGCCGTCGCATGACGTTCGTTGACTCGCCCTTCCTCTGGAGTTTGCGAGCATCCTCCAGCCACTGTTCCACGTTAGTGCCAACGTTGACCTGCATTTCTTCGTAGACTCTTCGGATGGAGAGTCCGCGGTTCCGATGGCAGGTACGGCACGACGTCGGTCTTGAAGCGCTCGTAGCCCATATTTTCGACCTTTGCCCATAGTTCGGTGAGCGCCTATTCGAGCCGTTCCGGCGACTGGCTTGCAAGCAGCTGAGTCAGAGCAAGCACCTTGCATACGGCCAAAGCCTGCACATCGAGCGTGAGCACGCGTCCGAGCGCCGTACCGCCAGCGAATTCATTATTCAGTTCCAGTTGTTCTGTGCGAAACGGCGCGACCCATTCGCGACGAGACACTTCTATCGTCAAGGAGATAGGGCGCGCTGTACCGGGCGCGCGTCCATTACTTTCCACCGAAGCGTTGTCTCCGTCTGCTTCGGCTCGGAAATCAGCGGTTCCTCGATCAACCTATGCTGCTGATCACCCGGTCGATGGAGCGACGAACGATGCCCTGGATTCTGCTGACGGAGGCTGGCATGACGGCGTCCAGGTCGATATCGGACGTATGGCGCGTGCTCCCAAGCACTGCGCGCATCGCCAATCCGCCTTTGAGCACCAGTTCGTTATGAATCGCCTGGCTCATGAGTTCGATCAGAAACCTGGCCTGAAGCAACTCCCGCGCGTAAGCAACGTTATCCATATAGAACCTTAATCACCTTTAAAACCGATTTACAGACTATTCATATATATTCTCCAAGTCACGTTTTTTCGTGATTTTCATTCTATGTCGCGCCGTATATGCGGTCAAATGTGAGGTAAGTCCGGCACCGCGGAGGGTTCAGCAGGGACTGCGCTTAGCCACCCACGCTTAAAGGCTTAAAGCATCACGTCGAACACAACTTCATCGTCAGGAGCGAAACCACCGTCGAAAACAGAATCGCGCTCGACGTCACGCCGGCCTTCCGTGGATAAAACTCCGCGAGCATGAACGGCGCGGTGCCGGTCGACAGCACGCTCAGAAGCACCGCCGTCTTCGACCAAAGCGGCGGCAAGCCGATCACGGCGTGCGCGAGACTCGCTTGGCGGAACGCCAGCAGACACAGCGGCAGGCCGACGAAACCGGTATATTCGGATACGCCGCATTGAGCCATCGATGCTGGCATCGGGGAGATGACGCGACTGCATCAGCCGCACGACCAGCGTCACGATGTAACGCGAGAGGCAGGTGCTCCGGCGGCAGGGAAAAAAACGGCTGCGAAGGCGTGTCGAAGAAGGCGAGAGGTACCCGTTGTCAAAAAGGTGAGAAAAAAACGGGAGCCGCCGGTGAGAGTGTTCGGGAAGCTTGGGTGAGACGATTCGGGAACCGATCTTCGGTGAGCCGCGCCAGCCGGTGCCTGCTCACTATTCATAGGTTCACGCAAAAATCAAAGTTTTGTGCAGATTGTTTGCATTGTGCGCCACCTCTTTGTTCGAAAAGGAAATCGGTTTTTTTTATAGGCATCTGCCGAAGGTGCGCCGAATTTGCATGCCGCTTGCTCCGAAATCGGTGAACGCGCATCTTGCGCGCGGGATAGGTGAGGCAATTCGGGAGCCTGGCATAAAGTGCGCGATTCTTGCTTATTCTTGCTTATTTCACTCACTTCTGCCCGAGCGATCCGATCGCCGGGAGGAGAAATTCAATATGCACAAGGGATTAGCGAGCGCTACGCATACCACTGCACTTGCCGACCAGCAACGCGCGCAATACCGAATCCAGCCAAAGGTGAGCGTTTTCAGGATCGGGCAGCTTCGGAACGAAGATTGCTATCCAAGCTTTCCCAAAACCCACTTCCCCGAAACCCCACGCAACTCCACAAGACGACATGAAAATCAGACGACCTCTGGCTTACGTCGCGACAGCGCTCATCGCGATCGGCGGAATCGGCGCGCTGCTGGTGGCGTGCGCGTCCGGCGGCGCACGCAAGGCCGGCAACGAGCACGTGCCGGAGCCGTCGAAAGCTGTCGATCTGGATCGCTATCTCGGCCACTGGCATGAGTTCGCGCACTACGAGAACCGCTTCGAGCGCAGCTGCGAAGCCGTAACCGCGAACTACGCGAAACGCGAGGACGGGCTGATTTCGGTCATCAACGGATGCCATCAGGGCGGCCTGAGCAGACCGTACCGGACGGTGGAAGGGCGCGCGAAAATCGTCCCCGGATCGAACGGGACGAAGCCGAAGGTGTCGTTCTTCGGACCGTTCTATGTCGGCGACTACTGGATCCTCGATCACGCCGACGACTACGCGTGGTCTATCGTCGGCGAGCCGACCAGACGCCATCTGTGGATCCTGATGCGCGACAAGAAGCCTTCGGAACTGTGCCGCACACTGATCGAGCGCACGCGCGCTGGGATACGACGTCACGCTGCTGCGCGAGACGCAGCATCAGTAGGACCGAACACCCTAATCAATCGTCGATCGCTGCGTAAATCAGGCGCTCGTATTCCTTCGCGAGCGGAAACGGCTCTTCCGCGCGCCGCTGGATCATCATGACGCCGATCATCTCCTCGACCGAATCGTGCCCATCGCGCGATAACCGGCCGGCAACTGCTGCGCCGGATCGTCGATGATGGCGACACCCAGTCCGAAACCCTGCGCGCGCCAGATCGGATAGCCGAACGACGGCACCTGCCGCTGCGCAGGCGTGAGAAAGTTCGAGCGCATCAGATCGACCGACTTGTGCAACAGCAAGCGTGGTCCGGTCATCCGGTCTTCGCCTTGCAGGCGTCCGCGCCCGAGCAGCATGTGCGCAAACTGCAGATAGTCGTCGGCAGTGGACACCAGCCCGCCGCCGGCACTTTGAAAGCGCGCGACATTCAGCCAGCGGCTTGACGACGGATGGTCCTCCACATATTGCTTGCCGCCCGCGCCCGCGACATACGATGTCGACAGCCGCGCCGCCTGCTCCGCCCTCATGGCACAGCCGATATCGCGCATGCCGAGCGGCTCGAAAATGCGCGTGCGGAAAAACTCGCCGAGCGGCATGCCGGCCACGCGCTGCACAAGCGCGCCGAGCACATCGGTTTGAGATGCCGTAATGCCAGCGCTCGCCGGGATGCAACAGCAGTGGAAGCTCGGCGACATGCGTGAGCCACCGCGCCGGATCGACGCGTGCATCGAAGCCGTTGAAGACGTTCTCGTACGCGGTCGTGAGTTCGCCCGTCGCCGTGAAATGATACGCGAAATCCGTGCGATGCGTAAGCAAATCCAGCAGCGTGATCGGAGCGCGTGCGGCTTCGGTCTGCCGGGCCTTCGGCATCGAGCAGCACGCGCGGATTGGCCAGCTCCGGCAGCCATTTCGCGACCGGCGCTTCGAGCGCGATGCGCCCCTACCAGCATCAGCGCGGCGACGCTCTCGTCACCGGCTTGATCATCGAGGCGATGCGGAACAGCGTGTCGCGCATCATCGGCGTGCGTGTGTTGGTGTCGCGCCAGCCGAGCGCATCGGCTTGCGCAATCTCGCCGTGTCGCGACGTCAGCGTCACGATGCACGCGACGAGCAGCGTGTTGTTGTCGCCGGTGGATTGATCGATGACGTCGTAGCCGCCCGGGCACAGCGCCTTTGCGTTGTCGGTGCAGTTGCGCCAGCCGCCGTAAGGAGGGCAGGAAATCTGTTGTGTCGGGCGTCCGTCGGCGGAGAACAACGGTGGCGCGCTGCTGCATCCGCCGAGCGCGAGCGCGCCCATGGTCAGCATCGCGAAGAGAACGTGACGGCCGGTGGCCTTGCCGAGTTTCATCCCTAACCCCTTGGTTTTCAGGTCGTTATTGTGTGTTGGATATGCGCCTGAATTCCATGCGCGATTTCGCGAGTATGCTACGCAATGCTTTCGCGGCTCTTTTGATATCGCACAAGCTGGCGGCACGCATTCCCACCCCTGTCATTTCGGCGCACTATCCTCCCAAAGTCCGCGCGCGGGTACGAATCCTGCTTACTCTCGGAGGGCGTGACGCGCTATGCTCGTGTATTGGGGCCCGCCACGCGTCTGCGTGTTATTCAGCCCGCTCCGGCCGCGCCGCAATCCGACGTATCAAAGAACTATCATCACCGGAGACTCAATGTCGTTCCTCATCGTATTAGCAGCCCTTGTGTTTCTGATGTTGACCGCCTATCGCGGCTACAGCGTCATCCTGTTCGCCCCGATCGCCGCGCTCGCGGCCGTGGCTCCGATCCCGCCGCCGTCGCGCCGGGCTTCTCCGGCATCTTCATGGAGAAGATGGTCGGCTTCGTGAAGCTGTATTTTCCCGTGTTCCTGCTGGGCACGGTGTTCGGCAAGGTCTTCGAACTGTCGGGCTTTTCCGAATCGATCGTCGCGGTGTGCGCACTGCTCACCTACGGCGGCGTGTCGCTCTTCGTCGTCGTGTTCGCGGTGTATTCGTTCGCGGCGGAAATGGTATCGCCAGAGCAATATCCCGAAGCGGCTGATGCCGGGCGCCATCGCGCTGGGCGCGTTCTCGTTCATGATGGATTCGCTGCCGGGCACGCCGCAAATGATCCAGAACATCATTCCGACGACGTTCTTCAAGACGACCGGCTGGGCCGCGCCGTGGCTCGGCGTGATCGGCTCGGTGTATCATCGTGGTGGGACTGAGCTTCCTCGAATGGCACCGCCGCGCCGCGATGGCCACCGGCGAAGGCTTACGGCACCTCGCTCGTCAACGAGCCGGAGCGCGTGGAATCGACGAACCTGCCGAACCCGGCGCTGGCGATCGCGCCGCTCATCCTCGTGGGCGTCGCCAACTTCGCGCTCACGAAGTGGATTCCGGTCTGGTACGGCGCGAACTACACGGTCGCGCCGGATGTGCTGCCGGGCGTGCATGCGCCGATCGCAACCGCGATCAAGACCGTGGTCGCGATCTGGGCCGTCGAAGGCGCGCTGCTGCACGGCGTTCTCGCGCGTGAAGGAACGCTTCGCCGTCGGCACGCGCGCGTCCATCGCGGGCGCGCTGCTCCCGCGATGAACACTTGCCCTCGGCGGCGTGATCGCCGCGTTGCCGGGCTTTCTCGTCGTTTCCGATGCGCTCAAAAGAGCATCCCGAATCCGCTCGTCAACGCGGCGATTTCCGTCAGCTCGCTCGCGGGCATCACGGGCTCGGCGTCGGGCGACATGAGCATCGCGCTCGCGGCGGTGTCCGATACCTTCATCGCCAGCGCACAGGCCGCGCATATTCCGCTCGAAGTTCTGCACCGGGTCGTCGCGATGGCGAGCGGCGGCATGGACACGCTGCCGCATAACGGCGCGGTCATCACCCTGCTCGCGGTCACGGGACTCACGCATCGCGAGTCGTATCGCGACATCTTCGCGGTGACGGTCATCAAGACGCTGGCGGTGTTCTTCGTGATCGCGGTGTATTACCTGACCGGGATCGTCTGAGCATGACGATGGTGAAAGTCCGCAAGCGGACTTCGCCCGCCTGTCGGACGGGTCGGACGGATCAGACGTTGCGAACCGGAAAGGCGTCCTGCGCGTGCAGACAGTGTCTGGCGGTCACACGTCACCGCGCGAGTCACGGACGAGCGCATCGTCTTCCGGTCCCGCGCCGCCAGAAATGGAATGCTCGCGTACGCCACTAACTATTCCCAGGAGCAGTAGAAATACCGCGTCGGTCAGACGCGTCCAACCCTTCGTTTCGCGTTCCATGTGGTTGTTTACCCGTGTGGACCGCATGCATGGCGGTCCGTTGCGTTCTTAGACTGGTCTGGAAAGCCCCTCCGTCGCTGGTCGCACAGCGACGGTTCGAAGACTCTCAGGTTTTTTTTTTAATTGACCGCTTAAGCCCGAGTTTAGTGGCTGAATGCGAAGCGTGCCTTATGTTTTCCGCGAGAATTTGCGGAGAACTGCGGGGTGGATCACAGTTTCGAGACGTGGACACAACAGGCGCAACAGGCCCATCCCCCGCGCGCACGTCAGATGATTTTCACTGCGCGACGCGCGGTTGATCCGCGGGCCAGCCCTGCATCATCGCGGCGATTTCCTCGTCGCGCCACTCGCGGAACTGCGCGTATTCGGGCCGCAGCTTAGCATTGCGATTGGTCATCAGATAGTGATGGCGATCGTGGAAGACGAGCGCATCGTCGATGGGCCGCACCAGCTTCTTCTGTTCCACCTGCCGATGCACGCGAGATGATGCCAGCCGATCAGCGTGCCTTCACCGGCCTCGGCTTGCGCGACGAGCAGTCGATAGTCGTTGCTCTCCAGTTGCTCGTTCTGATCGAGCCACTCGGAGCCGTCGCCCTGCTGATACCAGTTCTTCCACACGCGCCAGTCGACGTGTTCGGACACCTGCGTGCGCCCATGAAAATAGCGCTCTATCTCTATCTAGAATGGCACGCTTCACACCGGATACACGATGTCGTGAAACAACGGCTCGACGTCGTACTCTGCCTCGCGCGGCGGATTCTTCGTGATGATGTCCGGCTCCATGAGCTCGTCCAGCTCCATGAAGTGATCGGTGACCATCACGTGGAGCTTGATCGAAACTGCGGCAGCCGGAACGACAACCACAACGCTGAGAACGTATGCGACACACACAGCGTCAGCGCGTGACGATCGACGCGCCGCACCGCCTGCGCGGCTTCCGTGATATTCATGATCACAGATACGATGCGTTGTAGAGAATGCGCCCCGCGTCGGTCAACGCGATATGCCGGCCAGTGCGCTCGAACAGCGCCACTTCGAGCGCGTCTTCCAGTTCCTTGATCTGCCCGGCTCACGGCCGTCTGCGTCACGCACAATACTTCGGCGGCCTGTGTGAAGCTCTCGTAGCGCGCCGCCGTGACGAAGCAACGCAGCGCGCGAAGCGAGGGCATCTGCGCGAGCAGGCGGTCGGAGAACTGAGGTTTCTTCTTGATCCTACTTATCCTCACAAGCCTCGAACACATTCGCCGGGCCGGATACCGCATCGCACGCATCAACGTCCTTCCACCCGGCGCATGATCTTGTCGAGCGCCTCCGCATAATACGTGAAGGTGCCGCGCGCACGCAACTCTTCGACGAGAGCTGCTCGTTGATGCCCCCCCGGCGCCTGCGAATGGCGACACAGTTCGTCGAAGGAGCGCTCGTCCTTGGTCGTGTCGTGCACGAGACCGACATGGTAGCCCGACATGAACGCACGCGCCGCGCCGTAAATCCATGCCTTGCGCGACGAGCCACGACGCCTGCGCCTCCAGCAATGCGTAAGAAGCTAGCCATCGTGGCAGTCACGGCGAACAGCGCGTTCATCGCGTGCTCGTCGTTCACTTCGACCGCGGTGCCGAGCTTCAAAAACACCGCACGTGCAATATCGTTGGCGGAACAGATGGCGGTGCTGCCCTTGCCTTCCGCGACGGGCGGCAACAGCACCCCGCGCATCACGGCGCTCGCCGAATGCACAAGCTTGCGGATATCGTCGTTCCACTTCGTGGCGATGAAGCTGATGACATGATGCCACGCGTCGAAGCGCAATTCGCCGAGCACGTCCGCCGCGATCTTCGGCATGACCGCGAAACACCCGACATCCGATGCATCGAGCACGGCCTGATTGCTCTCGGAGACGCGCACGCGCCCATCGAGCCGCGCGAGCGCGGCGGCCGTATCGGCGTTGCGGGCGACAGCGCGATGCTGTCGAACGGCACGCCGCAAC
>JAQFVJ010000029.1 GCA_029439525.1 Caballeronia sp. BR6202001591004 | reverse complement strand
GGGCGTGTTCGCGGTGAAGGACATCGGCGGCTTCGACGACTCGGTGCTTGTTCAGGCGAAGGGCGTGCTCGTGACGCTGGTGTACTCGGGCATTGTCAGCTTCGTGTTGCTCAAAATCATCGACATGGTCATGGGCCTGCGCGTCACCGAAGAGGAAGAACGCGAAGGTCTGGACGTTTCGCTGCACGGCGAACACGTCGAATGATGACGGCGCCCGGGTTCTATGCCCGGCACGCTACGCAAAAGTTGCAGTGAGGCGGGTCGGACGAATACGCACCGATCCGCCGCTCGACGAACGAGCGCAGCGACTTGGCCGCCTCTCTGGCGGTTTTTTTCGCCTGTCGCCGGCGCGTCGCGTTTTCGTCCAACGCGCGTATCGCCGGCATGCGGGATCGATCGGCGTCACGGGGAAAAATCCGCCGCGAAGGCCGTCGCGCAAGGCCCGGAATCCCTTGGTAATTGCCGGTTCATCACCAATTAAACAAAGCAATTGCTCTACAATCTTTCCTCCACTGACGGTGAGAATTCAATGGTTCCGCACCTAGTTACGGCGTTAAGTGGCCCGCTGCTCGATCTCGAGCGGAAGATTCTTGAGGCCATGCCCCCCATCGAGCGGTGGTTCCGGCTCAAATGGCAAGAGCACACACCGCCGTTTTACTGTTCGGTCGATCTGCGCAACGCGGGGTTCAAGCTCGCGCCCGTCGATACGAACCTTTTTCCCGGCGGCTTCAACAATTTGCCGGTGGAAGTGCTGCCGCTCGCGGTGCAGGGGGCGATGGCGGCCATCGAGAAAATCTGTCCTGACGTGAAGAATCTGCTCGTCATTCCGGAGCGCCACACGCGCAAAGCGTTTTATCTGGAGAACGTCGCGCGCCTCGCGCTGATCATGCGTCAGGCGGGCCTCAACGTCCGCTTCGGCACGCTCGACGAAAACATTCACGGTCCGGTCACCATTCCGCTCGCGGATGGCCAGAAGGTCGTGATCGAACCGCTCGAGCGCTCGCATCGCCGGCTCGGGTTGAAAAATTTCGATCCGTGCTCGATCCTGCTCAACAACGATCTGTCGGCGGGCATTTCGCCGGTGCTGAAAAATCTGCACGAGCAATACATCCTACCGCCGCTGCACGCGGGCTGGGCCGTGCGCCGCAAATCGACGCACTTCTCATGCTACGACGAGATCGCCAAGAAGTTCTCGAAGATGGTCGAGATCGATCCGTGGATGGTGAATCCGTATTTCGCACATGTGGAAGGCGTCGATTACGAAGCGCGCACGGGCGAAGAGGCGCTGGCCGAAGCCATCGACGGCGTGCTGAAGAAGATCGCGAAGAAGTATCGCGAGTACGGCATCAGCGAGAAGCCGTATGTCGTCATCAAGTCCGATGCCGGCACCTACGGCAAGGGCGTGATGACTGTGCACGACGCGAACGAAGTTGCTGCGCTCACCAAGCGCGAACGCGCGCGCATGAACGACGCGAAGGAAGGTCTCGAAGTGCACGACGTGATCGTGCAGGAAGGCGTGCATACGTTCGAGCGCGTGGAGAACGCGGTGGCAGAGCCGGTCGTGTACATGATCGACCGGTATGTGGTCGGCGGCTTCTACCGCGTGCACGATTCGCGCGAGCGCGACCAGAACCTCAACGCGCCGGGCATGCATTTCGTGCCGCTCGGCTTCGAGCACACCGCGCTGCCCGACACGCATGGAAAGCCCGGCGCGGCGCCGCCGAACCGCTTCTACATGTACGGTGTGGTGGCGCGGCTGGGCTTGCTGGCGGCATCGGTGGAACTCGAATGCACCGATCCGGAAGCCATTCAGGTGTAAAAGGTGAAAGTGCGCGGCTTGCAGTAAGCTCGCAGGCCGTGCGCACCTCGCGTTGAAACACTGCTTCAAGCGAATCCAAATGAACATCCATTTTATCGCCGACCTGCTGGATCATTTCAAGATCTACAAGGACACGACCTACGCGATAATGGCCGAGGCCGCGCGGCGTAGCCACACGCTCTACGCGTGCGAGCCGCAGCATCTCGCGTGGACGGGCACCAACGTGGAAGCGAACGCGCGACGCATCACCATCGTCGGCGATACGGCCAACAGCGATCGCTCGCCGTGGTACGCGGCGAAACAGGCGGAATACATGCCGCTCACGCGCTTCGACGCCGTGCTGATGCGCAAGGATCCGCCCTTCGACATGGAATACGTCAACTCGACGTGGCTGCTCGAAATCGCCGAACGCGCGGGCGCGCGCATCTTCAACAAGCCGCAGGCGATCCGCGATCATTCGGAGAAGCTGGCGATCGCCGAATGGCCGCAATACGTCGCGCCGACGCTCGTCACGCGCGATGCGGCGCGTCTCCGCACATTCCACGCCGAACACGGCGATGTCATCCTGAAGCCGCTTGACGGCATGGGCGGCATGGGCGTGTTCCGCGTGAAGGCGGACGGCATGAACCTCGGGTCCATCGTCGAAATGCTGTCCGAGAACGGCGCGCGCACGGTGATGGCGCAGAAGTTCATCTCGCAGATCACCGAAGGCGACAAGCGCATCCTCATGATCGGCGGCCAGCCGGTGCCGTATTCGCTCGCGCGTATTCCGCAGGGCAACGAAGTGCGCGGCAATCTTGCGGCGGGCGGGCTGGGACGCGCGCAGCCGCTGTCGGCGCGCGATCGCGAAATCGCGAAAACGCTCGGGCCGACGCTTCAGGCGCGTGGCCTGTTGCTCGCGGGACTGGACGCTATCGGCGATTACCTGACTGAAGTCAACGTCACGAGTCCGACGTGCTTTCGCGAGATCATGGATCAGACGGGCTTCGACGTGGCCGGCATGTTCATCGACGCGCTGGAGCGCGCGGTGGCGTGAGCCTATCGACCGAAGCGAGCTGGACACACGGTTGGCGGAACGAAACAGGACGCCGCGCCAACGCGCAGCTAAGGGACTGTTACAATTGATTCCAACGCGCGGCAACAAAACAGGGCGCGATGGGAGCGATCCTGCATCGGCTTAACGCCCGGTTAAGAAACCCGACGCAAGCTGCAGTCAGTTCGGTCGATGGTAGAAACGGGCGATTTGCAAGGCAATATGCAAGGCGGTTGATTGTCCAGCCGACCGGTGCCCATCTTTTATCTGACTCGCGACGCTCGCGCGCTTTCGAGCGATCTCGGACATTTTTGTCGTACGAAAGGCTGCAATCCTGACATGGCTGGCATTCTAATAATCGCTCATGCACCGTTCGCTACCGCGCTACGCGAGTGCATCGCGCATATTTACGGCGGCTTGCCCGCGCGCATCGGCTGTATCGACGTGACGCCCAACTACGATCCTGTCGAAGTCCGCGCCTTCGCGCGCTCGGAAATCGACCGTCTGAAGGAAAACAACGGCGCCATCGTCCTCACCGACGTGTTCGGCGCGACGCCCGCGAATATCGCCGCGAGCCTGCATGACAACGACGTGCGCGTGCTTGCCGGCTGCAATCTGCCGATGCTCGTGCGCGCCGTCTGTTACCGCGCCACGCCGCTCGACACGCTCACGGAGAAGGTTCTCCAGGGCGGTTCGAAGGGCATCCAGGAACTCGACGCATCGACGCCGATGAATCCATGCGCGCTGGCCGCGAAGGCAGCTGCCGGCTGGGCCGATCCGGCATGCGCCACGAGCGCGGATCTGGAGACCGCGAAAGCCGCAAGCCACTGACGCCGCTCTTACAACAACTCGCACTACCGGAGCATCATGCTGCAACAGGAAACAACGATCGTAAATAAGCTGGGGCTCCACGCACGCGCATCCGCGAAGCTCACCCAACTGGCGGGCAATTTCCAGTGCGAAATCTGGATGAGCCGCAACGGCGGCCGGATCAACGCGAAAAGCATCATGGGCGTGATGATGCTGGCAGCGGGTATCGGCAGCACGGTGACCATCGAGACCGAAGGCGCCGACGAAGCCGACGCCATGCAGGCCATCCTCGCGCTCATCGCCGACAAGTTCGGGGAAGGGCAGTAAGCGCTTTGGTTGTTTCTTCATCAAAAACAGCCACGTCACGACGCGGCTGTTTTGCGTCTGTATGCGGCAGCGCCGCGAACTGTCCGCGGCTGATGCGACCCTCCGTTCAGGGACTCCGCGATCGTTCGAACTTGTAATATTCGGGCGGTCCATGCGCCCGCCGCGGATCGCGAGGAACCGCGTCAACACAACTAGAAGGAGAAGCGCGTGTCCTTTACGCTGCACGGAATTCCGGTCTCACGCGGCATCGCCATCGGGCAAGCGTATCTGATCGCGCCGGCCGCGCTCGACGTGGCCCACTATCTGATCGAGCCGGACCAGATCGATGCCGAAATCGAGCGCTTCAACGCCGCGCAGGCAGCCGTGCTCGCGGAACTCGACGCCCTGAGAGAAGACCTTTCCGCCAATGCGCCCAGCGAAATGGGCGTGTTTATCAACGTCCACACGATGATCCTGAACGACGCCATGCTCGTTCAGGAAACCTTCGATCTCATCCGCACGCGCCGCTACAACGTCGAATGGGCGCTCACCGAGCAGCTCGATATTCTCGGTGGCTATTTCGATGAGATCGAGGACGAATACCTGCGCGAACGCAAGGCGGACGTCGAGCAGGTCGTCGAGCGTCTGCTGAAGGCGCTCGCGGGCACGCCGACGGCGGGGGCGCTGGTCGTGCACAACGCGGCGAGCAACGGCCACAACGAGATGATCGTCGTCGCGCACGATATCGCGCCGGCGGACCTGCTCCAGTTCAAGACGCAGGCGTTCAAGGGTTTCGTCACGGACCTGGGCGGGCGCACCTCGCATACCGCGATCGTCGCGCGCAGTCTGGGCATTCCCGCGTCGGTCGGGGTGCAGCAGGCGAGCGTGCTGATTCGTCAGAACGATCTCATCATCGTCGATGGCGACCACGGCATCGTGATCGTCGATCCGGCGCCGATCGTCCTCGAAGAGTATTCGTATCGGCAGAGCGAAAAGCTGCTGGAGCAGCGCAAACTCCAGCGCCTGAAATTCTCGCCGACGCAAACGCTGTGCGGCACGAAGATCGAACTGTGCGCGAACATCGAGTTGCCCGAGGACGCGCGAGTCGCGGTCGAGGCGGGTGCGATGGGTGTCGGCCTGTTCCGCACGGAATTCCTCTTCACGAATCACAAGAATCAGCTGCCTGAAGAAGAGGAGCAGTTCGAGGTGTACAAGCACGCGATCGAATTGATGAGCGGCAAGCCCGTGACGATACGCACGATCGACGTGGGCGCGGACAAACCGCTCGATTCGATGAACGCGGGCGACGGCTACGAAACCGCGCCGAATCCGGCGCTCGGTCTGCGCGCGATCCGCTGGAGCCTGTCCGAGCCGCAGATGTTCATGACGCAGTTGCGCGCCATTTTGTGCGCGTCCGCGTTCGGCCCGACCAAGATTCTGATTCCGATGCTCGCGCACGCGCAGGAGATCGATCAGACGCTCGATCTGATCCGCGAGGCGAAGCGTCAACTGGACGATGCGGGCATCGCCTATGACCCGAAGGTTCAGGTCGGCGCGATGATCGAGATTCCTGCTGCGGCGATCGCCGTGCGGCTGTTCCTGTCGCGGCTGGATTTTCTGTCGATCGGCACCAACGATCTGATTCAGTACACGCTCGCGATCGATCGCGCGGACAACGCGGTCGCGCATCTGTACGATCCGCTGCATCCCGCGGTGCTGAATCTGATCGCCTACACGCTGCGCGAGGCGAAGCGCGCGGGCGTGCCGGTGTCGGTGTGCGGTGAGATGGCAGGCGATCCGACGGTCACGCGGTTGCTGCTCGGGCTGGGGCTGACCGAATTCTCGATGCATCCGAGTCAGTTGCTCATCGTAAAGCAGGAGATTCTGCGCTCGAATCTGAAGGCGTTCGAGAAGCCTGTCGCGGATGTGCTCGCGGCCTACGAGCCGAATGAGTTGCAGGCCGCGCTCGTAGCCTTGCAGAAAGTCTAGGCCAGTGCATGGTCGGCGATCAGCCGCTCTGACCTGCTCCGGCGCGATCGCCGATGTGCATTGAAAACGCCCGGGTGTATCGCGGCGGCGCGGGCACCATAAGAAGTCGTTCGTATCGTACTCGCTGCTCGTGTCGTTGAAACGTACGCGTGGAAGTTGATCACCCGATACGGCGTGTGAAACTCGGTGTGCGGATGCGAGAAACCGCTGATCATGACCCGACCGCCCACGCGAGCCAGGACAATCCGCTGCCCAGCCTGACGAAGAAGTCCGCGTGCATCAGCAGGTTGACACGTTCTTCCAGCGGGCGATTCCCCGTGGAATCCTCGCAGCCTTCCGGCATCGCATTGATGAATTCTCCGGTGCCGTGCTCGCGGTGCTGGTCTATGCAGAGCACCCGGTATCCTCGCGACTTGAGATAGGCGACCAGCGTCGGTCAACTGCGCGGGTTGTTCCAGTATTTGCACTGCATGGAGGCCTGCGCTGCGATGCACACGTAGCGCTCGGGCACGAGACGCGCCGTGCTCGCGCTCACGACCTTCGGCCGCCGCTCAATGCACCCCGAGCAGAAGGAGAGGAGGCGAAATCCTGCGGCTGCTGATGGCGCGGATCGGTCGGTTGATGATCGCGCTCCGTGTAAGGCGAGAAAAATCCGAGATGGTAGATGGTAGGTCGCGTAGAACATCTCGTCGACGGAATCCGGCAGCACGACATGGATTGCGCAGTGCTCTTGTTGCCGTAAGGATTCGATGGCCGGCATCCATGCGAGCGTGTCACCGAGTGCCGTAGCGTTCGGATGAATCAGCACATTGCGGCCGCGCGCGTGCGGTGTTGAAAGACGAGACGCTCGCCGTCGAACACCTGGAGCTCGAAGCGCACGAAGTACTTGCGCCGGCTCGTAATGACCGTATGCGCTTCGACAGGCTCGTCGAAGAGCTGGTTGAACTGGTTGAACGTGTCGAGATCGAGCATGCGCACACGCCAGCGGTCGGCCGGCACCTGCACCCGGCAACCGTAGTTGAAATCGTAGAGGATGCCTTCCGGTCCGGAGAACCGCGGAGTTGACGACTGGACGAACGCGCTCTGCGTGAGTCCGCGCTGCGCGCGGGTCCGCAAAGTGTCGATGCTCAATGGACTGCCCGCCTGCGATTGAATGACCGGCAAGCTTAAATGGATCGCCCCGACCGCAAGCTAGGAGTCGACCGAATCCGTGCGCACTTTTGTATGACCGCACACAGGGCAATCCTTCTGACGCGCGATCTTCATCGTGTTCCATTCCATGCGCAGCGAGTCGAGCATCGTCAGACGTCCTGCGAGTGTCTCGCCGAAGCCGCCGATCACGCCCAGCGCCTCGGCCGCCTGCATCGCGCCGATGATGCCGACCGTCGGCGCGAACACGCCCATGGTCGAGCACGCGACTTCCTCGAAATCCTGATCCGGCGGAAATACGCACGCGTAGCAGGGCGATTCCGGCGAGCGAAAATCGAAGGTGCTGATCTGTCCGTCGAAGCGCAGCGCCGCGCCCGACACGAGCGGCACGCCGTACGCGACGCACGCGGCGTTGATCGCGTGGCGCGTCGCGAAGTTGTCGCTGCAATCGAGCACGACTGACGCGCCGGGCACGTTGGCGTCGAGCCAGTCCTGATCCGCGCGCGCGTTGACGGTGACGACTTTCACGTCCGGATTGAGCGCGTTCAGCGTCTGTTTTGCCGACTCCACTTTCGCCTGTCCGACTGAACGCGTCGCGTGCACGATCTGCCGTTGCATGTTCGTGAGATCGACGGTATCCGCATCAACGAGCGTGATCTTTCCGACGCCCGCCGCCGCGAGATACATCGCCGCGGGCGCGCCCAGTCCGCCCGCGCCGATGATGATCGCGTGCGCATCGAGAAAGCGCTGCTGCGCCTCGATGCCGATTTCATCGATGAGGATGTGACGCGAATAGCGGAGGAGTTGATCGTTGTTCATCGCGACATTTTAAGCGCGCCAAAGAGAAACGGCTTCGCGGTTCTGCACCGCGAAGCCGTTTGCTTGACTGCTTCTGCTGACTCGATTTACTTCGATTGCGCCGTCGGTGCCGAGACCGGTTGCGCGCCCGAAGCCGGAGCCGAACCCGGCGTGGCCGGCAGCGCGGGCGGCGACACCACCGGCGCGGAGGCCGACGGCGCGGGCTTGTTCTGCGCGAGCTTGCGCTCCGCGAACGACTTCGACTCGATGACCGGCTTGCCTTCCAGCTTGTTCAACGCCTGCTGAAGCATGAAGTCGTCCTTGCTGCCGAACTCGATCGGCGGACGCTCGCGGTCCTTGCGGCGCTGCTCGGGCGTCTTCTTGTCGTTCTGCTCTTCGAGCAGACGCAGTTGCTCCAGACGGTCCTGCTCGCGCTGCTCCTGTTCCTTCTTCTCGTTCGGATCCTGCATGTTGGCGAGGTGGTTCGAGTAGTCCACTTCGCGCGTAACGAGCGCGTCGTCCGGATCGCCATCGGCGTATTGATCGACCGGAACATCGGGGTGAACGCCCTGGTTCTGGATCGACTTGCCGCTCGGCGTGTAGTAGTACGCGGTCGTGAGACGCAGCGCGATGTCGGCAGTCCTCGGGCGCACCGTCTGCACCGAGCCCTTGCCGAACGTCGTCTTGCCGACGATCAGCGCGCGGTGATGATCCTGCAGCGCGCCCGCAACGATTTCCGACGCCGATGCCGAATACGCATTGGTCAGCACAACCATCGGCACCTTCTTGCAAATGGCCGGGACGTTCTTGAGCGGATCGGAATCGAAGGATGGCAGGCGATAGTTGTCGTAGGTGTCGCGGAAGGTCTGCTTCGCGTCCGCGATCTGGCCGTTGGTCGACACGACCACGGCGTTGTCCGGCAGGAACGCGCCCGCGACGCCGACCGCGCTTTGCAGCAGGCCGCCGCCGTTGTTGCGCAGATCGAGCACGATGCCCTTCAGATTCGGCTGCTGACGCGCGAGATCCTGGAGCTTCGCGGCGAGATCTAGCACCGTGCGCTCCTGGAAGCTCGTGATGCGGATATAGCCGTAATCTTGCTCGGGAATCTTCATCTTCACCGACTGCACCTTGATGAGCGCGCGCGTCACGGTGAGCGGGAACGTGCGATCGTCGCTCTTGCGGAAGATGGTCAGCGTGACCTTGGTGCCGGGCTCGCCACGCATCTGCTTGACGGCCTTGTCGAGCGTCATGCCGCGCACCGGCTTGTCGTTGATGCGCGTGATGAGGTCACCCGGACGGATGCCGGCGCGGAACGCGGGTGTGTCTTCGATCAGCGAGATCACCTTGATGAGCCCGTCTTCCGACGAGATTTCGATGCCCAAGCCCGCGAAGCGGCCCTTGGTCTGCTCCTGGAGTTCTTCGTAATCGGTCTTGTCGAGATACGACGAGTGCGGGTCGAGGCTCGACACCATGCCCTTGATGGCGGCGGTGAGGAGCTTTTTATCGTCGACCGGCTCGACATATTCATGCTTGATTTGCCCGAAGATTTCGGCGAACAGCCGCAACTGGTCGAGGGGTAAGGGCGATGAAGTAGCTTGCTCTTGCTGGGCAGAAGCGGAAATCTGCAAGGTCAGGAG
Source organism: Caballeronia sp. BR6202001591004 (assembly GCA_029439525.1). Lineage (GTDB taxonomy): Bacteria > Pseudomonadota > Gammaproteobacteria > Burkholderiales > Burkholderiaceae > Caballeronia. The sequence continues at coordinate 11,685 of JAQFVJ010000029.1, read as the reverse complement.
TGCGCCGGCAGCAACGCCTGCGGTGACCAGGCCGAAGTTTTTCAGGTTCTTTCGCATAGAGGATTGCGGTCGGAATCGAATTGGCTGCATCGTAGGTGACAGGCCAGTATATAACCGTTCACCTTAATCGGCGACTTAAAGGCAACTTAAATGCCTGCCCCTCGCCTCGAATGGCCCGACAGTTTCGGCGCGCGCGTTCTGGCGCGAATCTGACGGCGGCGCCGACGGTATGTCAGCGCCGCGCCATGTGCGTTGGCGAATTTCGACAGGTCCGCCATGCCGCATCAGCTCGGTATCAGCCCGCCTTGCCCTGCTTGGCGACGGCGGCCTGCGCAGCCGCGATGGCGTCCGGGTTGCCCAGATAGTAATGCTTGATGGACTTCAGGTTCTCGTCGAGTTCATAGACGAGCGGCACGCTGTTCGGGATGTTCAGCCCGACGATGTCCTGGTCCAAGATATTGTCCAGGTACTTCACGAGCGCGCGAATAGAGTTACCGTGCGCGGCAATCAGCACTTCCTTGCCTGCCTTGATGGCCGGCGCGATCGACTCGTTCCAGATCCGCAGCACGCGCGCCACGGTGTCCTTCAGGCATTCGGTGAGCGGCAGCTGCTCGCGCGGCACCTTCGCGTAGCGCGGATCGTTGAAGGACGCGCGTTCGTCGTCCGGTTCGAGCGCGGGCGGCGGCGTGTCGTAGCTGCGGCGCCAGATCAGGACCCGATCGTCGCCGTACTTCTTCGCAGTTTCCGCCTTGTTGAGGCCGGCGAGCGCGCCGTAGTGACGTTCGTTCAGGCGCCACGAATGGACGACCGGCAGGTACATCAGGTCCATTTCGTCCTGAACGTGCCAGAGCGTGCGGATCGCGCGCTTGAGCACCGACGTGTACGCGATGTCGAACGTGTAGCCGGCTTCCTCCAGCAGCACGCCGGCCTGACGCGCTTCGCGGTTGCCCTGCTCGGTCAGGTCGACATCGACCCAGCCGGTGAACCGGTTTTCCTTGTTCCACGTCGATTCGCCGTGGCGGATGAGTACGAGCTTGTACATGTTTAAGGTCGGTCAGTTGGAGAAGCGGGGCGCCGATCGCACCCCGTGCCAACATACGCGGGACGTCGTCATCGGCCGGATGGCCTGTGCCATCGCGGGAAACGGATATTTTATATTTTATATAATGTGCCGGTTGCCCTTATTTCTCTTTCTTCCCTCTCTCTACATTTCGGCGGCTCTCGACGTGAAATTTTTCACTGATTACACGAATATCGCACTCATCGTCATCGCGCTCGTTTCGGGCGCGCTGCTCCTGTGGCCGGCCATCCAGCGGCGCGGGCGCGGCGGCGTAACGGCGGCCGAGGCCACCACGCTCATCAATCGCCGCAACGCGGTGGTGATCGATCTGCGGGCCGCGGCGGAATTCGCCAAGGGGCATCTGCCGTCGGCGCGCAATATCGAGCAGACGGAGCTTCAGGCAAAAATCGGCCAGATCGCGAAGAATAAGAGCAATCCGGTCGTGCTCGTGTGTCAGACCGGCCAACAATCGCAGCGGGCGAGCCGCACCGTGACAGAAGCGGGCTACGCTGAAGTCCATATCCTCGAAGGCGGCGTGGATGCCTGGCAGAAGGCAGGCATGCCGGTCGTGAAACAAGGAGCAGTCAAGTGAAGGATGTTGTCATGTACAGCACACAAGTGTGCCCGTATTGCCAGATGGCCGAGCGTCTTTTAAAGTCGCGCGGCGTCGAAACCATCGAGAAGGTCCTGATCGACCGCGAACCGGGCCGCCGAGAAGAAATGATGACCCGCACCGGCCGCCGCACCGTGCCGCAGATTTACATCGGCGATACACACGTCGGCGGCTACGATGATCTTTCGGCGCTCGATCGCAAGGGCGGTCTCGTGCTGCTGCTCGAATCGGCCTGAACCGAACACCCTGTCGCCCATCCCGAGCCGGGTGCATTGATTTACTTAGGAAATTACCATGTCCGACGAGAACAACCAGCCGTTTTTCAACATCCAGCGCATCTACCTGAAGGACATGTCGCTCGAGCAGCCGAACTCACCAAGGATCTTCCTCGAACAGGAAATGCCGTCGGTGGAAATCGAAGTCGACGTCAAGGCTGATCGTCTCGCGGAAAGCGTCTTCGAAGTCCAGGTGACGGGCACGGTAACAGCCAAGGTCACCGACAAGGTCGCGTTCCTGATCGAAGCGAAGCAGGCAGGCATCTTTGACATCCGCAACATTCCCGCGGACCAAATCGATCCGCTCGTCGGCATCACGTGCCCGACCATTCTGTTCCCGTATCTGCGCTCGAATATCGCCGATGCGATCACGCGCGCGGGCTTCCCGCCGATCCACCTCGCCGAAATCAACTTCCAGGCCTTGTACGAGCAGCGTCTGTCGCAGCTCGCGGGCGCAGAAGACGCGGTGAACGGCGCGACGCACTAAATCTCACTTCACTCTGCCGCTCCGGAGCCGAGCATGAAAGTAGCCGTTCTCGGTGCCGGCGCGTGGGGCACCGCTTTGGCGGGCCACCTCGCGGCACGGCACGGCACGATGCTCTGGGCGCGCGATGCCGCGCTCATCGACTTGCTTTCCCGAACGCACGAAAACACGCGCTATCTAGCGGGTGTCGCGCTGCCGCGCGCACTGGTGTTCGAAACCGATTTCCACAAGGCGCTCGCGCACGCGGCCACTGACGATGCGTTGTGCGTCGTGGCGACGCCGGTCGCGGGTCTGCGCGCGCTGTGCCGCGCGATGCCGCGCGCGGGCGTGGTTCCCGCGCATATTCTCTGGCTGTGCAAGGGCTTCGAAGCCGATACGCAATGCCTGCCGAATCAGATCGTCGCGGCGGAGTTGCCGGATCATCGCAGCAACGGCACGCTTTCCGGACCGAGCTTCGCGCGCGAGGTCGGCAACGGCCTGCCGGTCGCGCTGACGGTGGCGAGCGCATCGGCGGGACTGGGCACGCGCACGGTCGCGGCGTTCCATCACGGCGCGATGCGCATCTATACCGGCGATGACGTCATCGGCGTCGAAGTCGGCGGCGCGGTGAAGAACGTGCTCGCGATCGCCACCGGCATCTCCGATGGCCTCGGCCTCGGTCTCAATGCGCGCGCCGCGCTCATCACGCGTGGTCTCGCGGAAATGTCGCGGCTGGGCGTCGCGCTCCGCGGACGTGCGGAGACGTTCACCGGCCTCACGGGTCTGGGCGATCTGATTCTCACCGCGACGGGCGATCTGTCGCGCAATCGCACGGTCGGCGTGCAGCTCGCGAGCGGCCGCACGCTCGACGAAATTCTCGCCGCGCTCGGTCATGTCGCGGAGGGCGTGCGTTGCGCACGCGCGGTCCTCGGGCTGGCGCATTCGTGCGGCATCGAGATGCCGATCACGCACGCGGTATGCCATGTGCTGTTCGAAGGCGTTACGCCGCGCGATGCGGTGCAGGCGCTGCTCAGCCGCGACGCGAAGGCCGAGTAAGCTCGTTCGTCGTACCGGAGGTGCGCGATGGTCACGCTCGAAGCAAAATTCGCCGATATCACCACGTTACAGGTCGATGCCATCGTCAACGCGGCGAACAAGTCGCTACTGGGCGGCGGCGGGGTCGACGGCGCGATTCATCGCAAGGCGGGAAAGGGCCTGCTGCGCGAATGCGAGACGCTGGGCGGCTGCGAAACCGGCGACGCCAAAATCACCGTGGGCTACGATTTGCCCGAGAAACACGTCATCCATGCTGTGGGCCCGCGCTGGAGCGGCGGCAACAAGCGCGAACCGGAACTGCTTGCGAGCTGCTACCGGCGCTCGCTCGAACTCGCGCGGCAGGCGGACTGCAAGTCGATCGCGTTTCCGCGCCGAACACGAACCAGTCGCCCGGCTTGAACGCGTGATCGAAGAACGGCGACGAGCCGCGCGGCCAGAAAGGCATCCCAGTTTGCGTGCACGTTCATTTCCGCGTACTCGTGATAGTCGAGGCCCGCGCGGCGCATTTTGGCGTCGTCGAGCGGAAAGCCGAGCGGTTCGATGAGATAGACGCGCGCCGGTGTTTGCGCACAGGCGGATGACGTTGCCGGTGTGCGGCGGAATTTCGGGCTCGACGAGTACGACGTTGAACATGAGTTGCGTTAAGTGAGACGTGGTTAATCCTGCGGCGTGCGCAGCGCCACGAAGTTCGTGACGCGCCGCGCACCCGCGCGTTTCAAGTATGCGTGCGAGCGCATCGAGTGTGGCGCCGGATGTCATCACATCATCGACGACACCGATGTGTTTGCCGCGCACATCGCGCTCGACCGCGAAGGGCGCCGCGACGTTGCGGCGGCGCGCATCCAGATCGAGCCGCGATTGCTGTGCCGTGTGGCTCGTGCGTGTGACGAGCGCGGCATGAGCGTGCACGCTCATGCGTTTCGCGCGCAGCCGCGCAATCGCCCAAGCCTGGTTATAGCCGCGCGCGATCAGCCGTTCGGCCGAGCACGATCACATCGGGCGTCGGCAAATTGCTGTCTTCGAACCGTTCATGCAGATGCCGCGCGAATTCCGCGCCTGCCGCGAGCCGCCCGCGAAACTTCAGTTCGACGGCCAGCCTATCCAGCGGCGCGCGATAGTCGGCGAGCGCGAGCGTATCGTTAAACGCGGGCCGATCATCGAGGCACGCGTCGCAGTGCATGCCATATGTCGTCGCGCTCGCGACGCGCCTGTTCGAGGCTGAGCGGCAACGCGCACGCATCGCGCAGCGCAGACGCGGCTCGTTCCAGGTATTGTGCGTTGCAACCGTCGCACAACACGTGCCGCGACATATTGCCGCATAACGCGCATGGGCCCGGCAAGGCAAGGTCAAAGGCGCGCGCCAGACGGCTCTCCAAACTGCGCCCGCCCGCCATGACAGGCGCGTGGAACGACGAAAAAGAACTCTCAAGGCTCTTTCATGACGGCGATTTGCACATCGACAGCACCGCGAAACCGGCGCCGTTGCGGCAACGGCCTGTCGCGGGGCTTATATTTCGAGACGAGCAAGTATACTTTGCGTCTACGCAGAAAACCATCATGTTCTCAACGTCCCCCAAAACTGGCCGTCCGGCCTATGATCCGCGCCGTTTGCGCGAAATTTTCGACGGTCGAGCCGCCGTCTTCGATGATGTCGCGTTCCTGCCGCGCGAGATCGCGTCGCGCATGGGCGAACGGCTCGAATACATCAAGGTCACGCCGTCGCGCGTGCTCGATGCGGCATGCGGCATGGGCGCGGATCTGCCCGCGCTGCGTGAGCGCTTCGCGGAAGCGTTCGTGCTGGGCGTCGACATTTCGTCCGCGATGCTCGCGCGCGCGCAAACTGCCGACAGCGCCGATGCGGACAACGGCGCCGGCTGGCGACGATTTCTGCCCTCGACGCTCGCCAAGGCGTTCGGCAGGCGCGGCCCGCCGCTCGCGCAGGCGGATTTCTCCGCGTTGCCGTTCTCGGCGGGCGCATTCGAGCTCCTGTGGTCGAATCTCGCGCTGCACTGGCATTCGCGTCCGGATCTGGTTTTCCCCGAGTGGCAACGTGTCCTGAAGGTGAACGGCCTGCTGATGTTCAGCACGTTCGGCCCCGACACGCTGCGCGAACTAGCCGCCGCGTATCGCGAAGCCGAACGCACGCTCGGTCTCGAGCCGCTCTCACACACGACCGACTTCGTTGACGTACATGATATCGGCGACATGCTTGTGGAAAGCGGGTTCGAGATGCCGGTGATGGATCAGGAAGTCCTGACCATCACGTACAAGTCGCCCGAATCGCTGTTCACGGACGTGACGCGCTGGGGCGCGTATCCGTTCGAGCGCGACGCGGCGGCGCATCCCGCTGACGCGCAAGCCTTGCGCTGCGCGGTTCACGCGAATCTCGACGCGCTGCGCCGCGACGACGGCACGATCCCGCTGACATTCGAAGTGATCTACGGCCACGCCTGGAAAGCCGTGCCGCGCACCATCGCGGAAGGCCATGGAATCGTCCGTCTGGAAGATATTGGGCGCGGCCCGAAGAAGCGCCAGTGACGACGCGATTGCAAGGAATCGCTCAAAGGAATTATTGAGGCGGTAAAGAGGACAGTTATTATGTCAGAAATTTCCGCTCAAAAGACGCACGAAAAGGTGCGTCAGAAGGGCGCAGAAGCTTGTGGCATATGGGTTTGCGCCGTTATGGCCCTTGCTTGTGGATGCCCACCTATCCACCTATTATAATGCGTCAGTTTGTCGCCCGAACTGACTCAATTTTGGGCAAAATCCTAGCGAATTTGTGAGGATTGGTGGAGGCAGCGATGCAGGCAAGCCAAGCGCTGAAAAATTCCGAGCCGCTCATCAAGGACTGGTTGATAAAGTGGAATTGCTCGGTTTTCGCCACGGCAATTCGTGGGTTTCTATGTGTCGCTCGCGCTGGTTTCGATTGCGACCTCGCTATTTTTGAGAACGGCGCCTGGCTGGTGCTGCCGTTCACCGGTATCGAGTTGACGGTCGTCGGGGTCGCGTTCGTGATCTACGCGCGGCACGCCGTCGATTTCGAGCGCATCCGGCTGTATCAAAACCGGTTGTTGATTGAGCAGATGAGCGCCGAAGAACTGACGCAGTTCGAGTTCAATCCGTACTGAGTGCGGGTCGAAACGGGCGCGACGCCAGGGAGCCGTTCACGATCGTATCGCGCGGTCAATCGGTGAAAATCGGACAACACCTTGCACAGCATCGTCGCAAACAATTTGCTGCCGAGTTACAGGCGTCACTGGAGACGCCTTTGAGAAGAGGGCAAGCACAATGCCCACGGGGGAGGGTTTGAATGGAAATTTGGGGTAAGGATGCTATGAAAACAATCAAGCGAGCCCTCTCGGGCGTGCTGGCGGCAGGCGCACTGCTTAACGCCGGCGTAGCCCTAGCGGTCAACGACAGTCCTGGCGGTCCTCGTGTCAACGAGACCCACTTCCAGCCGCCTGTGACGAAGATCGCCGAAGAGCTATACGGCCTCCATATCTTCATGCTCATCATCTGTACCGTCATTTTCATCGGCGTGTTCGGGGTGATGTTCTATTCGCTGCTCAAGCACCGCAAGTCCAAAGGCTTCAAGCCCGCCAATTTCCACGAAAGCACCACAGTCGAAATCATCTGGACGATCGTACCGTTCATCATCGTCATTCTGATGGCGCTGCCTGCGACCAAGGCCGTCGTCGCGATGAAGGACACCTCCAACGCCGACCTCACCATCAAAGTGACGGGTTATCAGTGGAAATGGGGCTACGACTACGTGAAGGGTCCGGGCGAGGGCATCAGCCTCCTCTCGACGCTGTCCACGCCGCGTAGCGAAACCAACGGCCAGAAGCCGATCTCCGACCTCTATCTGCAGGAAGTCGACAACCCGCTGGTCGTGCCGGTCGACAAGAAGATCCGCATCATCACCACCGCACACGACGTCGTGCACTCGTGGTATGTGCCCGCATTCGGCGTGAAACAGGATGCGATGCCCGGCTTCGTGCGCGACACGTGGTTCAAGGCGGAGACGGTCGGCACGTATCGCGGCTTCTGTACGGAACTGTGCGGCAAGGAGCACGCGTACATGCCGGTCGTCGTCGAAGTGCTTTCCGCCGACGACTACGCCAAGTGGGTCGATGGCCAGAAGAAGAAAATGGCAGCATTCGCCGACGATCCCAACAAGACCTACACGATGGACGAACTGAAGACGCGCGGCCAGCAAGTGTATTCGTCGAATTGCGCGGTCTGCCACCAGCCGACCGGCAAGGGCGCGGGCCAGTTCCCGGCGCTCGACGGCTCGAAGGTCGCCAACGGTCCGATCGCGGGTCACGTGAATATCGTACTGCACGGCAAGGGCGTGATGCCGCCGTGGCAATCGACGCTGAACGACGTGGAAATCGCCTCGGTCATCACCTTCGAACGTAACTCGTGGGGCAACCACACCGGCGACATCCTCCAGCCGAAGCAAGTGGCCGACGCGCGCAACGGCAAGATGCCGGAAGGCGGCGATCACACGGCAGCGGCCGGCGGCGTGCCGGAAGCGGCGAGCGGCGCAGCGGGTGCATCGGCGCCGTCCGCCGAAGCCAGCGTACCGGCAGCGGCCAGCGCCGAGCAAGCCGCGGCTGCTTACGTGAAAGCTCACCCGGACGCGAAGATCGCGCTGTCGGGCTTCACGGATGCGACTGGCCCGACCTCGCTGATCTCGCCAAGCGCCGCACGCAAGCCGTGCGTGACGCGCTGAAGGCAGCAGGCGTGTCGGAAGACCGCATCGTGCAGAAGCCCAAGTCGGTCACGGACGGCACGAATGCGAAGGAAGCACGTCGCGAGGAAATCAGTCCGGCTGCTTGAGATGACCCGCAACGCTCTTCATTCGCTGACATCGAGTAACAGAAGAGCTAGCCAGAAAACCAAGTGCCCCGAGTATTTGCTTTAGGAGATTGTTATGTCTAGCATCGGACACGATGTACACGCGGGTCACGACCACGCGCACGACGACCATGCGCACGAGTTGCCGCATGGCTGGCGCCGGTGGCTCTTCGCCACCAATCACAAGGACATCGGTACGCTGTACCTGTTGTTCTCTTTCATCATGTTCCTGTCCGGCGGCGTCATGGCGCTGGGCATTCGCGCCGAGTTGTTCGAGCCGGGCCTGCAGATCATGCGTCCCGAGTTCTTCAACCAGCTCACCACCATGCACGGCCTGATCATGGTGTTCGGCGCGATCATGCCGGCCTTCGTGGGTTTCGCGAACTGGATGGTGCCGCTGCAGATCGGCGCATCGGACATGGCGTTTGCGCGTATGAACAACTTCAGCTTCTGGCTGCTGCCGGTCGCGGCGGTGCTGCTGGTCGGTTCGTTCTTCGTGCCGGGCGGCGCGACGGCTGCCGGCTGGACGCTCTACGCACCGCTTTCCACGCAGATGGGCCCGGGCATGGACTTCGCGATTTTCGCGGTCCACATCATGGGTGCGTCGTCGATCATGGGCGGCATCAACATCGTCGTGACGATTCTGAACATGCGCGCGCCGGGCATGACGCTCATGAAGATGCCGATGTTCGCGTGGACGTGGCTGATCACCGCGTACCTGCTGATCACCGTGATGCCGGTTCTGGCGGGCGCGATCACCATGGTACTGTTCGACCGTCACTTCGGCACGTCGTTCTTCAACGCCGCGGGCGGCGGCGATCCAGTGATGTACCAGCACATCTTCTGGTTCTTCGGTCACCCCGAGGTGTACATCATGATCTTGCCGGCGTTCGGGATCATGTCGCAGGTGATTCCGGCGTTCTCGCGCAAGCCGCTGTTCGGCTATAGCTCGATGGTGTACGCAACCGCATCGATCGCGATTCTGTCGTTCATGGTGTGGGCGCACCACATGTTCGCGACCGGCATGCCGGTGACGGGCCAGCTTTTCTTCATGTACGCGACGATGCTGATCGCGGTGCCGACGGGCGTGAAGGTGTTCAACTGGGTCGCGACAATGTGGCGTGGCGCGATCACCTTCGAAACCCCGATGCTATTCGCGATCGGCTTCCTGTTTGTGTTCACGATGGGCGGCTTCACGGGCCTGATCCTGTCGATGGCGCCGCTCGATATCCAGATGCACGGTACATATTACGTGGTGGCGCACTTCCACTACGTGCTGGTGGTGGGGTCGCTGTTCGCGCTGTTCTCAGGCTGGTACTATTGGTCGCCGAAGTGGACTGGCTGGATGTACAACGAGATGCGCGGCCAGATCCACTTCTGGGCGTCGATGATCTTCTTCAACATCACGTTCTTCCCGATGCACTTCCTGGGTCTCGCGGGCATGCCGCGTCGCTATGCGGACTACCCGGCGCAGTTCACGGACTTCAACCAGATCGCGACGATCGGCGCGTTCGGTTTTGGTCTGGCGCAGGTGTACTTCCTGTTCGCAGTCGCGCTGCCGACGTATCGCGGCGGCGAGCATGAAAAGGCGTCCGACAAGCCGTGGGATGGCGCGGAAGGACTCGAATGGACCGTGCCGAGCCCAGCGCCGTTCCATACCTTCGAGAATCCGCCGACGGTCGAATAAGCAAATTGATTGGTTCGCGGGGTTCCAGTCGAAAGAGCGCCCTGCGAAAGAAAGTCAAGGAAAGCATGGCCCCGAATCCACCCAAAAGACGCACCTGCGAGGAAATCCGCGCGGGCAACAAGCGGCTCGGAATCATCATGATGTTGATTGCCGCCGTCTTCTTCGTGGGTATCGTCGTCCATCAGTACCTTTTGTCGCGAGGGTAACGTGTCAACACCGCAAGATTCGCATATCGACCGGTCCTTCAACCGGTCGATGCTGGTGAAGCTGTTCGTGGTCGCGGCGATGATGTTCGGCTTCGGCTTCGCGCTGGTGCCGATGTATCGCGCGATCTGCCAGATCACCGGCATCAACAACCTTGTGCCGAAGGACGTCGGCGCGCGCGATGCGAAGAATACGCAGGTGGACATGAGCCGCAGCGTGTCGATCGAATTCGATGCGAACGCGCGCGGTCCGCTGGAATTCAGGCCGGAGCAGAACACGCTCGACATTCACCCCGGGGAAGTGATGACGGTGATGTACCAGGTGACCAACGATCAGGGCCGTACGGTGAAAGCGCAAGCCATCCCGAGTTACGCGCCCAAGCAGGCCACCGAGTACTTCAAGAAGATCGAATGCTTCTGCTTCATGCAGCAAACGCTGTTGCCCGGCGAGACGAAGCGCATGCCGGTGGTGTTCGTCGTGGATCCGAAGCTACCGAAGGACATCAGGACGATCACGCTGTCCTACACGTTCTTCGAGCTGGATACACCTAAATCCGTGGCGAAGGGAACATGAACGTCATGAACGCGCAAACGCCGAACAAGGGCGGTTTCCTCAAGCTCATGAAAGCGGTGTTCTGGTCCTTCTTCGGCGTGCGGCGCCGCCGCGGATCTGGAGAACGACGCCGCGCAACTGAAGCCGCTGCATCTGATCGCGGCGGGGATCATCGGGGCGGTGCTGTTCATCATCGTGCTGCTGGTGGTCGTGCGCGCGGTCGTGGGATAGACGGAAAACGGCGCACGCGTGAAGGACATGTGGAATGCGCGTGTGCCGGAAAAAAACTCAAGCAACCAGGATATATAGAAGTGGAGAATCAACAATGAGCGGTCAAAACGAGAGCCCGTATTATTACTTCGTGCCGCATCTGTCACGGCATCCGATCATGGCTGCGTGCGGTTTGCTGGTGATGCTGTCGTCGCTCGCGTCATGGGTGAACGGCCACACCTTCGGGCCGATCGGCACGTTCATCGGTTTGCTGTTCCTGCTTTTCGTGCTGTGGCACTGGTTCGGCGATGCCATCTCCGAATCCGAAGGCGGCATGTACGGCAAGCGCGTCGATACGTCGTATCGTTGGAGCATGAGCTGGTTCATCTTCTCCGAGGTGATGTTCTTCGCGGCGTTCTTCGGCGCATTGTTCTATGCGCGCCAGATCGCGCTGCACGAACTCGGCAGCCTCGACTACAAGCTCATCTGGCCGGATTTCACGGCCGTGTGGCCGAACAACGGTCCCGCCGCGCTCGTGCCGCACTTTCGCGCGATGGTGCCGTGGCCGTTGCCGACCATCAACACGGCGCTCCTGCTGTCCTCGGGCGCAACGCTGACGGTGGCTCACCATGCGATTCGTGAAAATCATCGCAGGAAGGCGATCGGCTGGATGGCGGCGACGGTGCTGCTCGGTCTTATCTT
>JAQFVJ010000028.1 GCA_029439525.1 Caballeronia sp. BR6202001591004 | reverse complement strand
GTAATGCGGTAGCCAACCCGCGGATATCAGCGTGATTCACCGTCGGCCTTACTGCTACGCCGCCCTCAGGAAATTTCCTTGACTATCGGAAAGTCAAAGACACGATATAGCAATTGACATGGAAAGGCATATCAGCAGCTTGCAATGACCGTCGCCATCTCGACGGTGATCTCCGCGTTCAACTCGCTGACGCTGTCGCCGGCACTCGCTGCACTTCTGCTGAAGGGTCACGATGAGCCGAAGGACTGGCTCACGCGTGCCATGGACGGTGTGTTCGGCGGCTTCTTCAAGCGCTTCAACAAGGTTTCCATCGCGGTTCGGAAGCGTACGGCAAGGGCGTGGAAAGTGCGGTGGAATTCCTGGGCCTGTTCGTGAATGGCTTCACCAACTCGTCGAGCGCGGGCATCGTGTTCGTCACGCTAGCCCTTCAAGGACCGTGGGCAACAAGGCGCTCTCGGCGAATGCCATCGCCGGTGCGTTGAACCAGAAATACGCGGGCATCAAGGGCTCGTTCATCGCCTTATTCCCGCCGCTGGTGTTGGGTCTCGGTACGCTGGGCAGCTTCAAGATGCAACTGGAAGATCGCGGTGCGCTCGTGCCGCAACTGAACGTCGATCTCGACCGCGTGAAGGCGAAGCAACTGGGCGTGTCGGTGACGGATGTATTCGACACGATGCAGGTCTATCTCGGCTCGCTGTATGTGAACGACTTCAATCGCTTCGGACGTGTGTATCAGGTGCGTGTGCAGGCGGATGCGCCGTTCTGCGCGAATCCGGAAGACATCGGTCTGCTCAAGACGCGCAATGCGAATGGCGACATAGTGCCCTTGTCGTTGCTCGTGAAGGTGACGCCGACCTACGGTCCGGAAATGGTGGTGCGCTACAATGGCTACACCGCGGCCGATATCAACGGCGGCCCCGCACCGGGCTATTCGTCGGACCAGGCACAGGCAGCGGCCGAACGCATCGCGGCGGAAGTGCTGCCGCGCGGGATCAAGTTCGAATGGACCGATCTCACGTATCAGCAGATTCTCGCGGGCAATGCCGCGCTGTGGGTGTTCCCGATCAGCGTGCTGCTGGTGTTCCTCGTGCTCGCCGCGTTGTATGAAAGCCTGACGCTGCCGCTCGCAGTCATCTTGATCGTGCCGGATGAGCATTCTGTCCGCGCTGGTCGGCGTATGGTTCACGGATGGCGACAACAACATCTTCACGCAGATCGGCTTGATGGTGCTGGTGGGGTTGTCGGCGAAGAACGCAATTCTGCTCGTTGAATTTGCGAGAGAACTGGAAATGCAGGGCCGTTCGATCGTGCAGGCCGCGATCGAGGCGAGCCGTCTGGGTCTGCGCACGATTCTGATGACGTCCATCGCGTTCATCATGGGTGTGGTGCCGCTGGTGTTGTCGTTGGGCGCGGGTTCGGAAATGCGTCATGCAATGAGTGTCGCGGTGTTCTTCTGCATGTTGGGTGTGACGCTGTTCAGTCTGATGCTGACGGTGGTATTCTACCTGATTCTGCGCAAGCTCTCGCGCACGGAACATGTGACGGACAAGCACGGCTCGCATCCGCAGATGCGCGGTATCGGTGCTTCGTACGAAGCGCAATGAGGTCAATGATGAAGAAGCTGCAAGTTTTATCGAGTCTGATGGCCGCGTTGCTGCTGGTCGCGGGATGTTCGCTCGCACCGACTTACGAGAAACCCGACGTCAACGTGCCGTCGGCGTTCAAGGAAACCCCGCAGAAGACGCTGGATGCGTCAGAAGCGGGGACGTGGAAGACGGCGCAGCCTTCGGAAGAAATGATGCGTGGCGAATAGTGGTCGATTTTCGACGACGCCACGCTCAACGATCTGGAAAAGCAAGCGCAGGACGCGAACCAGAATCTGAAGGCCGCGGCTGCGCGCGTGAAGGGGAAGCGCGCGCGATCAATCAGACGGGGCGCGCGGGTTTGTTCCCGACGCTCGACGCAGGCTTCGGCCCGACGCGCGAGAAGTTGTCGCCGGCGTCGCAGTTGCTGCCGCCGAATGCGAATGTGCCTTCGCAGACCTTGTGGCGTGCGCAGGCGAGTGCATCGTATGAGGTCGATCTGTTCGGCCGCGTATCGAATTCGGTGCAGGCCGCCAACGCGGACACGCAGCAGAGCGAAGCGCTGTTCCGTTCGGTGCAGCTCGCGTTGCAGGCGGATGTCGCGCAGAACTACTTCAATCTGCGCGAACTGAATGCCGAAGCAGGTGTTGTTCACGCGCACGGTGTCGTTGCGCGAAGAAGCGCTCAAGCTCGTGCAGCGACGGTTCACGGAAGGCGATATCAGCGAGCTCGATGTCGGGCGCGTCAAGTCGGAACTCGCGCGCGCTCGGATGCGATGACGGTGCAACGTCTGCGCGCGGCATCGGAGCATAGTCTCGCTGTGCTGCTCGGCAAGACGCCCGCCGAATTCAGGATGGCCGCGAATCCGCTCAAGCCGGTGACGATCCGCATTCCGCCGGGATTGCCGTCGTCTCTGCTCGAGCGGCGCCCGGACATCGCGGCAGCGGAGCGTTCGATGGCCGCGGCGAATGCGCGTATCGGCGTGGCGAAGGCGGCGTTCTTCCTGTCGCTAACGTTGACGGGTTCGGGCGGGTTCGAATCGGCGACGCTGGGCGATCTCTTCAACTGGTCGAGCTGCACGTTTCTGCTCGGGCCGTTCGCGGGCACGGTGCTGAATCTGCCGATCTTCGATGGCGAACGACGCAAGGGCAATCTCGCGAATGCGCGCGCGGTGTATGAAGAGGACGTAGCGGATTATCGTCAGCAGGTGCTCGTCGCGTTCCGCGAGGTCGAGGACAATCTCTCCGACTTGCGCATTCTCGAGGACCAGACCACCACGCAGGACGATGCCGTGAAATCGTCGGTGCGCGCAGCGCAGTTGTCGCGCACGCAATATACGGAAGGCGCGGTCAATTACCTCGATGTCATCGACGCGGAACGCACGGTACTGCAGGCGCAGCGTGCATCGGTGCAATTGCAGGGCGCACAGGCGGTGTCCACCGTCAATCTGATTCGCACTTTAGGCGGCGGCTGGGGTGATGCCAAGCCCAATCCGGTGCCCGAGCCGAATCTTGCGCAGAAATAAACGCAGTCATAAAAACAATAAGGCTATGCAACTGGCAGGGCCTTATTACTTCAAGCGCGATTGTTCGCGAACCGGAACATATGTCTTCATCGGCGGGCCATTTATCCGCGCAGTCCCGATCCATAGAATTTAGCCTATGGAAAGGAGCCGGTGATGAAAGCCTTGATCGCAAGACAACTGTATCAGCCGGCGGTGGTGCTGCCACTGATGCTGTTGACGCGCCTGATGGTCTCGCACGATTTCAATCTGACGCAGGTAATGTTCATCGTGATGCTGAAGGGATCGCAGCAGGCATGGCAATTCGTGCAGCGTCATACCGTCATGCGCCAGCGCGGCAGCGACGATGTCGAACACATCGCCTGCCGCAACTGCTGCTGACACTTTGATCAGTACCTCGGGAACGTACATATCTTCCGGAACCGGCTGACGCAGATAATCCGGATTGAACACACTGGGCAACAGAACGGGCTGATGCTCGATTTCAGTGTAAGGCACCTGGCTCTCAGCAAGTGGTGAATGCAATTGAGCCGCGCGCGCTTCTTGTCCACCGTCTGTACGACCCACCACGGCGCTTCCGGAATATTCGTGCGCGCCAGCATGGTTTCCTTCGCGGCCGTATAGGGCTTCCCAGCGGCGACGGTTTTCCAGATCCATCGGCGAGAGCTTCCACTGCTTGAGCGGATCTTCGATACGCGCCTGAAAGCGCACTTCCTGTTCGTCGTAGGTGATCGAGAACCAGTACTTCACGATCTGAATGCCGCTGCGCACGAGCATCTTTTCGAACTCGGGCATCGAGCGGAAAAACTCCTCATACTCTTCGTCGGTGCAGAAGTGCATGACGCGCTCGACGCCCGCGCGGTTGTACCAGCTACACGGTCGAACAGCACGATTTCACCCGCTGCCGGTAGATGCGCGACATAGCGCTGAAAATACCATTGCGTGCGCTCGCGGTTATTCGGCGCGGGCAGCGCGGCGATGCGGCACACGCGCGGGTTCAGACGCTGCGTGATGCGCTTGATCGCGTCTGCCGGCGGCATCGCGTCCTTCGAACAGCACGACGAGCCGATGTCCTGTGTGCTGCACCCAGTCCTGCAACTTGACGAGCTCTCCCTGCAGACGGAACAGTTCACGGAAATAGGTCTTGCGCAACAGCCGGTCTTCTTCGGAGAAAGTCTGTTCGCTGTCGAGGAAGCGATCGTCGACTTCCATTTCGAACTCTTCGTCGTAACTGTCGATCCCGTCGGCATGGAAACGACGCTGCTTTTCCGACTCATTCATCTGAGGGCTTCGTAGTCGTGCTTGTTCAATAGTTACAAGGCGGGTCAGTCAATTATGACATTTTTAGATGACGTAAATGTGACGTGTCACATGTTTGTAGAAAGCCGATTGCTTCACACCAAATGCAAAATCGGTCGCGCCATCGACGAAGTTAGAATGGTCCGGCACTTCAATAGCATCCCGATGGCATTCACGCTTTAGGGATCGTAAGACCCGCTAAAGAGGGGCGAGACACGATGACCGACACCGCTAATCCCATCTTCGACGCCGCGCAGACCGCGCGGATCGTACGAGCGCCTCGTCGATACGCTCGCCGCGACCATGCTCGATTACGCGGCAGGGCGCATCGCCATTCCTGAGCGCCTGGTCGTACCGCTCGACGAAGGTGGCGTGATGTTGTCGATGCCCGCCACCGCAAGCGATCTCGCGATGCACAAGCTTGTCAACGTTGGCCCCGGCAACGGCGCGCGCAACCTGTCGACGATTCACAGTCAGGTCACGGCATTCGATGCGCTGACGGGCGTGCTGCAATTCATGCTCGACGGCCCGACCGTCACGGGACGCCGCACCGCGGCCGTATCGATGCTGGTGATTCGCACGCTTGCTGCACACGCGCCGCGCGAAGTGTTTGTGAGCAGGCCGCGTATCACGTGGAAGCGCTGGCGAGCGTGTTTCCGCAAGCGTGCATCAGTGTGCTCGGATCGCGCGCCGAACGTGCCGAAGCGTTTTGCGCTGCGCACGCACAGATTATTGCGCCGAATATGACGGCGCTCGAATTGCCCGCGATACCCGATGCAATCGACACCGTCATCGCCGCGACGACGAGCAAGACGCCGGTGTATTCGCGCTGCCGGCGCGCGAAGGGAAGGCCGGCTCGTGATCGGCGTTGGCGCATTCACTGCCGATGCCGCAGAAATCGCTCGGTTTTCATAGCTCGCGTGGCCGCGTGGCAAAGCAGAATGAGTTCCAAGGGTGCGCTGAAAGTGCGGGTTCGCTTTACTTTGCCGCCATTCATCATAGAATGGTAAGTTTGCAGTCCGAGGAAGCCGGTGCAAGCCCGGTACGGTCGCGCCACTGTAAGCGGTTCGTGCGTTTAGCGCGATGCCGCGAGTCAGACCCCGCTGCATGCTTTCGTTTAATCGGGACGCGCTTTTCCCTGGAGAACATCAATGAACGCTTCCAACGCCGCTCTGCCGTCCGCGCAGGTTTCCTTGGGTATCGCGTCCGTGCCGCTTCCGGTGCGCGAGGTGCTACCGTGGGCCGTTTTCATTGGCCTCATTCTGCTGATCGCGATCTATTTCGTCGGCGCCGAGCAAGGCGCGACGTCGATCTTTTCGGGCATGTATATCCATGAATTCGTTCATGACGGCCGGCATCTGCTCGGCTTTCCTTGCCACTGAGGACGAACGACGATTCGCAATCTGCTGGTACGCGGCATGGTCGCGAGCCTGCTCGGCTTCGGCTTCGCGCATACGTTCGGCGAGCCGTCGGTTGCGCGCGCCATTGCTTTCGAAGCCGCGCATGAGCATGAACATGAGCAGCCGCATGATCATGCGGCTCAAGCCGATCAGGCTACGCCCGCACAAGATCATGGCGACGAAGAACTCGTCAGCCGCGAGACGAAATCCGGGCTCGGTCTGCTGACGGGTGTCGCCGTATTTGGCACGGTGCTAGGCGGGGTTTTTTCGCTGGTTTTCGCGTTCGCTTACGGAAGACTCGGTACCTTGCATGCGCGCGGCGCATCGGCGCTGCTCGCGTTGTTTGGCTTCGTGAGCGTAGTGACCGGGCCGTTTCTGAAGTATCTGGCGAATCCGCTTGCCATCGGCAATCCCGAGACTATCGGGCCGCACTGTACTTCATCATGATCGCGATTTCTATTGCGGCAGCGGTATTCGTGGTGTGGCTGCAATGGCGCATGAAGGCGAATCGTGGCGGATGGACGCGGGACGCGGCGGTATATATTGTGTTGATCAGCATCGCGTACGCGGCGTTGCCTCGCATCGACAAAGTGCCTGCCGATTTTTTCGCGACGTTGCTATGGAATTTCCGGCTCGCGTCGCTTGGCATTCAGGCGATCATCTGGACGACGCTGGAGCTTTTGTTCGGTGCGTTTGCCGAGCGTGAACTCGAGCGTTCGTCGGTCAGGAGAATGGCTGCGGCCTGATTTAAATGTTTTTGGTAAAGTCCGCGTTCATATGAAGCGAAGCGCGGGCTTTTCATTTTTTAAGGCGCACAACTAAGACGCGCGCGGCGCGAAAGCAGATCGTCGAGGATGTCCTGTTTAGCGGCATCGTCCATCGACTTGAAATGCTTGATTTCCGCGCGGCTTCTCTAAAGCAACCCATGCATAGGCCGTGTCCTAGATCGATGCAACATACGTTGGTGCATGGCGAGTCGCACGGCGATTGCGCCTTCGCACGTTCGACGGTGAACGCGAGATCGTAAGGAGGTTGCGTGTCACTCATAGCGATTCGCTGCGAAAAAGCGCTGCAATGGCAGCCGGATTCGATGGCCAGTATGCATGCGTATACGTCGCCGTGATCGGGCCATGACGATAAAGTGCTTCGCCCGCGGTGCCGGTTGTGGCGTGCGATGCGGTGAGCAAAGGCTTCATCGGCGTATCGAGCGTCGAATAATGGAACGTATGGCCTGTGATAGAACCGTGGGTAGTGGCGATGCGTTGCATCGCGAGGCGCGCGAGCTTGCGCTGCATCATCGCGTGACCGGGCAGCAGGCTGAGCATTGCATGACGTGTGCCTTCTACATCGGTGAGCGTATCGAGCAGATACAACATGCCACCGCATTCAGCGACGACCGCACGTTGCCGCGCCACATGCGAAGCGATCGATTCACGCGAGCGCCTATTCGATGCGAGCGTTGCCGCATGCAGTTCCGGATAACCGCCGGGCAAATAGAGTGCGTGCGCGTCGTCGGGCACGGCTTCGTCGGCAAGCGGCGAAAACGTGCTGATGCGCGCGCCGAGCGCTTCGAGAAGATCGACGTTCGCGGGATAGATGAACGAACACGCCGCGTCGCGCGCCATCGTGATGTGCATGCCGTCGAGCAGACGCGGCAGCGCAGGCAATGCGCAATCTTCGAATTCGACCAGCGGCGGCAACTCGGCGAATGAAGTCGCCGCGATCGCATCGGCGGCGTGATTGAGACGTTCATCGAGACCTGCGACTTCGCTCGCTTGCGTGAGACCGAGATGCCGCTCGGGCAATGCGATGTCGTCCGCGGTCGACAGATGCCCGCAATAGTTCAGTCCTTCTGGAATGGCTTCGGACAGCATCTGTGCATGACGCGCCGAGGCGACGCGATTCGCCAGCACGCCGTGAAAACGCAGATCCGTGCGGTAATTCGCGAGCCCGAACGCGATCGCCCCGAAGGTCTGCACCATGCCGTGCGCACCGATCACCGCGAGCACTGGCACGCCGAATGCAGCGGCGAGATCGGCGCTACTGGGCGTGCCGTCGAAGAGACCCATCACGCCTTCGATCAGAATCAGGTCGGCGTCGCGCGCGGCGTGCGCAAGCATCGCGCGGCACGCATCGAGTCCGACCATCCACAGGTGCAGTGAATACACCGGTGCGCCGCATGCACGTTCGAGGATCATCGGATCGAGAAAATCGGGGCCGGTCTTGAACACGCGTACCTTGAGGCCGCGCCGCGCATGATGCCGCGCGATGGCCGCTGTCACGGTGGTCTTGCCCTGATGCGACGCGCTCGCGCCGATGAAAAGAGCGGGGCAGGCCGGCATCGCTCAGAACTCGACGCCGCGTTGCGCTTTCACGCCCTGCTCGCGATACGGATGCTTCACGAGCCGCATTTCCGTGACGAGATCGGCGAGTTCGACGAGCGCATCGGGCGCGTGTCTGCCGGTCACGACGACATGCAGCGACGCGGGGCGCGCCTTCAGCACATCGAGCACTTCATCGAGCGGCAGATATTCGTACTTGAGCACGGTATTCAGTTCGTCGAGCACGACCATCTGATAGTCGCCGCTTTCGATCATGCGGCGCGCTTCATTCCAGCCCTTGCGCGCCGTCGCGATGTCGGCTTCGCGGTTCTGCGTGTTCCAGGTGTAGCCGTCGCCCATCGTAACGAAATCGCAATTGGCGATCGCGCCGAGAAAATCGCGCTCCGACGTATGCAACGCGCCCTTGATGAACTGCACGACACCGAGCTTCATGCCGTGACCGAGCACGCGCACGGCCATGCCGAACGCGGCCGTGGTCTTGCCCTTGCCGTTGCCCGTATTGATGATGAGCAGCCCCTTCTCGTGATCGGTCGCAGCCTGCTTTTTCTCGTGACCTTCGCGGCGCCGCTGCGTCATGCGCAGAGGGGATTCGGTATCGGTTTTCATGCGTGTTGGTTCGATGAAGTCCTTGCGATGGCGACGGTCACGCCATCCATGATGATCTTGCCGACAACGAGCCGTCCGCCGTTGCTTGCAAGTAGCGCGCAAGGTTCGCATACGCCGCTTACGTTCTTCAAATGCCGTAGCGCTTGCGGAGAAAGCGCGCCCGGCATGCTTGCAATGTCGTGTGCGCCCAAAAACCGTAAGGGCAGCCCATGTTGCGCGCCAAACGCGAGCAGTCGGGCTTCGTCGCGTTTGGCATCGATGCTTGCAACGCATGCGATGTTTTCGAATGCCAGCGTGTTGCCGAGCGCGGCGCGCACGGCGCATTCGATATCGTCGGCGCTCACGCCACGACGGCAGCCGATGCCGACGACGAGACGCGCGCGCATGAAATCAGGCTTCATTGCGATGAATTAAGGGGCAGGCGGGCATCGAACGCGCGCCAACGATACCACATCGCATGCATAAAATGTCCTTGGAAAACCCGGCGTTTTCTTGACGCTCATGGTCCCTGAGCCTAGACTTTCACGCAGTTCTGGTGCTCGTGCGCGAGCTTCTTTCGCGCGCAGTTAAACAAACGGGAAGCAGAAGGTGTGTCGTTCATGCGAACGCGCGTCGAACTCCGCTGCCCCCGTAATCGTCGATGTTTGCCGTGTTCATACGATAGCGATCGTATGAACACGGCGGAACACGGCGGGCCGCTTCCAAGCCACTGCGCGTGATGCGTGGGAAGGCGAGCCGGTCGCAAGCGTCAGCCGGAATACCGGCCAGAGCCTTAAGCGGGATCGCTGTCGCGGGGATGCGGCGCGGCCCAATATCCACCTGACGCGCCATTCGCTTCGCCGCAAGGCACCAATGCAAGCACGCTTGCTCAAGATCGCCTGGAGTCACGATGCAAACTCGCAAAATCCCCGTTACGGTTGTCACGGGATTTCTCGGCAGCGGTAAAACCACGCTGATGCGGCACCTTCTGTCGAACGCGCAGGGCAAGCGCATCGCGGTGATCGTCAACGAATTCGGCGAACTCGGCATCGACGGTGAAATTCTCAAGGGCTGCGGCATCGGCTGCGACGATGAGGCGGGCTCCGAAGATCGCAATCTCTACGAACTCGCCAACGGCTGTCTGTGCTGCACAGTGCAGGAAGAGTTTTATCCGGTGATGGAGCAACTCGTCGAACGCCGCGAGAGCATCGATCACGTGCTGATCGAAACATCCGGCCTCGCGCTGCCCAAGCCGCTGGTGCAGGCCTTCAACTGGCCGTCGATCAAAAACGCCTTTACCGTCGATGCCGTCGTGACCGTGGTCGATGGTCCCGCTGCGGCAAGCGGCCAATTCGCGGCGAATCCCGTTGCGGTCGATGCGCAGCGCAAGGCCGATCCGAATCTCGATCACGAATCGCCGCTGCACGAATTGTTCGAGGATCAACTATCGTCGGCGGACCTGGTCATAGTCAACAAGACGGACCTCATGGATGCGCAGGCGCTCGCACAAGTCGAAGCGCTCGTGCGCCCGGAAATTCCCGCGGAAGTGAAGATCGTGCCGGCGCAAATGGGCAAGCTCGATGTGCATACGCTGCTCGGATTGCAGGTGGCATCGGAAGAGACGATTCATTTGCGGCACGATCACCACGCCTCGCCGGATGAAGCAGGCCACGTGGATCATCATCACGACGAGTTCGATTCGCTTGTCGCGCACGCGAAGATCGAATCGCGCGAACAGGCCATCGCGGCGCTGCATGCGCTCGTCGAAAAGCACACCATCTATCGCGTCAAAGGCTTTGCCGCACTGCCGGGTGCCGCGATGCGTCTCGTCGTGCAAGGTGTGGGACGACGCTTCGACAGCTATTTCGACCGGCGCTGGGAAGCGGATGAAGACGTATCGCAAAGTCGCTTCGTGTTGATCGGCGAAGACCTCGAACGCGACGTGCTGCAACGCGCGTTCGAAGAAGCGCTCGCTGCATTGCCCGCGCAGGCCTGACGCAATGCATCTGCTGCGCACGACTCCGGGCGGTTTCGTCGACGATTCGCAAGGCGTGGTGCGGGTCGATCAGACGAGCGCGCCCATCGTCGTGATGAGTTCCGCCGATACGACGCTCGCGCTGCTTGCGAGCGTCGTGCCGCGTCTCGCGCCGGATTTTCCCGAAGTTCGGCTCGTGAATCTCGCGTTTTTGCGTCAACCTGCATCGGTCGATTTCTATATCGACGATGTGCTGCGTCACGCTAAAGGCGTGATCGTCGATCATCTCGGCGGTGAATCGTACTGGCCGTACGGCATCGAACGTCTCGTCGCGCTGGCGAAGCGCGAGAGGCAGACGCTCGCGATGTTTTCCGGCGATTTCGCCGAAGACCCGAATCTGATCGCCAAGAGCACGGCCGATGCCGAGTTTTGCCGCGACCTGTCGCGCTATTTGTGCGAAGGCGGCGCGCGCAATGCGGAGGAGTTTCTTCGTGCGATCGCGCATCGCGTGCTCGGCTTCGGACGCGAGCCGCAACCGCCGAGTCCGCTGCCCGCTGTTGCGATCTATCATCCCGAGCGCGATATCGCGTCCATCGATGACTGGCGCGCGCGCTGGACCGAAGGGGCAAGCGTGGTCACTATGTTATTTTATCGCGCGCATCTGCAATCGGGCAATACGGCGGCATTCGATGCGCTCATCGAAGCACTCGAAAGCGAAGGCCTCAATCCGTTGCCGATCGCGATTTCATCGCTCAAGGAAAGTGTGAGTCGCGAAGTCGTCGAGCGCTTGTGCGCGCAGCATGGCGTGGCGCTCGTGCTGAATACGACGGCCTTCGCGGCCAGCGTGATCGGCGAAAACGAAGCATTCGAAGTCGCGGGCGATGCGCCCGTGCTGCAAGTGATTCTGAGCGGCGGCAATCGCGAGGACTGGCAGAAGGACAACCACGGTCTCAATTCGCGCGATGTGGCCATGCATGTCGCGCTTCCCGAAGTCGATGGGCGCATCATCACGCGCGCCGTGAGTTTCAAGGGACTCGCGTATCACTGCAAGCTGACGCAGGTGGACGTTGTGTGCTATCAGGCCGATGCAGAGCGCGTGCGCTTCGTCGCCGAACTCAGCCGACGCTGGTGCAAGCTGCGCACGACGCCGAACGCGCAAAAGCGTATCGCGCTCGTGCTAGCGAACTATCCCGCGAGCGAAGGGCGCATCGGCAATGGCGTGGGACTGGATACGCTGGCATCCGCGATCAACATCGTGACGAAGCTCGCGCGTGACGGTTATCGCCTGGGCGACATTCCCGCCGATGGCGACGCGCTCATCGCCACGTTGACCGCAGGCGTGACCAACGATCCCGTCGTGCGCGATTTACGTCCTGCATTGCAGAGCCTTTCGCTCGACGAGTATCTCGATACTTATCGCGCATTGCCGCTCGAAACACGGCAAGCGCTCGAAAAAACCTGGGGCGCGCCTGAGCACGATCCCACCATCCGGCGCGGCCGCTTCATGATCGCGGGCATGCGTTGCGGCGAAGTCTTTGTCGGCATTCAGCCATCGCGTTCGCGCGAGCGCGACGACTACGTGAACTATCACGACGCTGAACTCGTTCCACCGCATTCGTATCTCGCGTTCTATTTCTGGCTGCGTCTGCGTTTTCAGGCGGATGCGCTCGTACATGTCGGCAAGCACGGCAATCTCGAGTGGTTGCCAGGCAAGAGTGTCGCGTTGTCGGCATCGTGCTGGCCGGATCTGATCCTCGGACCGATGCCGCATCTCTATCCGTTCATCGTCAACGATCCGGGCGAAGGAAGTCAGGCGAAGCGCCGCGCGCAGGCGGTCATCATCGATCATCTGGTGCCGCCGCTCACGCGCGCGGAAAACTACGGGCCGTTGCAAGACCTCGAGCGTCAGGTCGACGAATACTACGAAGCCCTGATGGTCGATGCGCGCCGCGCGAAACTGCTGCGCAAGTTGATCCTTGCGAGCATCGTGAAAAATCGCCTGCATGAGGAACTCGGTATCGCTGCGCCGCGCGATGTTGCGGGCGAAGACGCGTTGCTCACGCGTGCCGATGCATACCTTTGCGAGCTGAAGGAAGCGCAGATTCGCGACGGCCTGCATGTGTTCGGTGTATCGCTGCAAGGTGTGCAACGTCGCGACACGCTGCTCGCGCTCGGCCGCTTTCCGACGGGCGATGGACAAGGCGCGAATGCGAGCCTCATCACGGCGATCGCGCGCGATCTCGAACTCGGCGATGCCTTCGATCCGCTGAATGCGGATTGGGCCGCAGCGTGGACGGGTCCACGTCCCGAGGCACTCGTCACGCAGATCGATGCGCCGTGGCGTCATAACGGCGATACGCGCGAACGTCTCGAATCATTGGCATCGCAATTATTGGAAGGCGATGCGCGTGCAATCGGACCGCATAGCGCGCTCGTGCTCGAACGTCTGCGTGCGGATGTTCTTTCGCGTCTCGATGCATGCGGCACGCAGGAACTCATGCAACTGTCACGCGGCCTCGAAGGACTTTTCGTACCGTCGGGGCCGAGCGGTTCACCATCGCGCGGCCGACCCGACGTCCTGCCGACGGGGCGCAACTTCTATTCGGTCGATACGCGCGCCTTGCCTACGCAATCCGCGTGGTCGCTCGGCGTCAAGTCCACGAACGCGCTGGTCGAGCGTCATGTGCAGGATCACGGCGATTATCCGCATGCGATCGGCTTGTCGGTGTGGGGCACGGCCACCATGCGCACGGGCGGCGACGATATCGCGCAGGCGTTCGCGCTGATCGGCGTGCGGCCGAAATGGGCGGCGGGCAGTCATCGTGTAATGGACTTCGAGATCTTGCCGATCTCGATCTTCAACCGTCCGCGCATCGATGTGACCTTGCGCGTATCGGGCTTTTTCCGCGATGCATTCGCCAATCTCATGCATCTGTTCGATGCGGCAGTGCAAGCCGTTGCCGAACTCGACGACGAACCCGCCGATGTGAATCCGATCCGCGCACGCATTCTGCGCGAGCGCGACGAATTGATTGCGTGCGGCATCGATGCGAAGGAAGCACGCGAACGTGCAGGCTGGCGCGTCTTCAGCGCGAAACCCGGCGCATATGGCGCGGGCTTGCAGGAGTTGATCGATGCGGGGCAGTGGCAGACCGATGCCAATCTCTCAACGGCCTATCAGGGCAGCGGCGGCTTTGCGTATTCGCAGGGCGGCGACGGCATCGAGGCGCGTTCGAGCTTCGGCACGCGGCTCTCCACGCTCGATGTCGTGGTGCAGAATCAGGACAACCGCGAGCACGATCTGCTCGATTCGAACGACTACCATCAGTTTCAGGGCGGCATGATTGCGGCGGTGCGTTATCTTTCCGGCGTGCAGCCTCACGCATATAACGCGGACCACAGCAATCCGGCCGCGCCGCGCGTGCGTTCGCTGAGCGAGGAAATCGCGCGCGTAGTGCGCTCGCGCGTGGTCAATCCGAAGTGGATCGACGGCGTGAAGCGGCACGGCTATAAAGGCGCATCCGAGCTCGCAGCGACGGTCGATTATCTGTTCGGCTACGACGCGACCGCGCGCGTGGTCGCGGATCATCAATACGCGCTCGTCGCGGATGCATACGTCAACGACGACGACACGCGCAACTTCATGCAGCAGCACAATCCGCATGCGTTGCAGTCCGTCTGCGAGCGCGTGCTCGAAGCGATGGAACGCGGCATGTGGCTGCAACCGGGTACGTATAGGGACGATATCGCGCGTCATCTTCTCGATGTCGAACAGCAAATCGAAGGCCGACAGACTTGAACGAATCTTCTTCCTATCCGGTGTTTCCGTTCAGCGCGTTGATCGCGCAGGATGCGTTGCAGCAGGCCTTGTTGCTCGCGGCGGTCGATCCCGCACTCGGTGGCGTGCTCGTCAGCGGACCGCGCGGCACGGCCAAGTCCACGGCCGCGCGCGCGTTGGCGGAGTTGCTACCGGAAGGGCGGCTTGTCACATTGCCGCTCGGCGCGAGTGAGGAGCAGTTGATCGGCACGCTCGATATTCAAAGCGCGTTGCGCGATGGCGGCGTGGTGTTTTCGCCGGGTTTGCTTGCGAAAGCGCATCGCGGCGTGCTGTATGTCGATGAAGTCAATTTGCTGCCGAATCCGCTCGTCGATCAATTGCTCGATGTAGTGGCGAGCGGCGTGAATATCGTCGAGCGCGATGGCATTTCGCATCGGCATGATGCGCGCTTCGTGCTGATCGGCACGATGAATCCCGAGGAAGGCGAGTTGCGTCCGCAATTGCTCGATCGCTTCGGGCTGGCGGTCGAGATGAACAATTGTTTCGACAGTGCGGTGCGTCAGAGTATCGTCAGGACGCGCCTTGTGTTCGATGCCGATCCCGATGCGTTTCGCGCTAGACATGCTGCGCAGCAAGCCGAACTGGAACAGCAGATTCATGCGGCCCGTGCGGCGCTTTCGTCGCTCGATTTCGACGATGCAGTGCACGCGCGAGTGAGCGAGCTTTGCATCGATGCACACGTGGATGGCTTGCGTGCGGATCTCGTGATGTTGCGCGCGGCGCGTGCGCTTGCAGCGCTCGAAGGTGCTACTACGCGTATTGATGTGAATCATGTCGAGCGTATCGCCGATTCGGTGTTGCTGCATCGACGACATGAGCGTCAAGCAGCGCCAGCATCGTTGCGTGAGACGCCGAAGCAAGAAGCGGCATCGCGTGAATCGACTGCAAGCGATGCCGACTGGGGTTATCTGCCGCCCGAGTCGGCTGGCACAGCGAAAGTCAAACAGGTGAGGCTGCTCGCCGCAAAAAAAGCCTGAACCATCGACGGACCGACGCCGATGCTCCTGGCCGCGAGCATCGCCTTCGATGGAACGAGGCGCACGCACGGGGACGCATCCGCTCACGCGATGGTTATGTCGGCACGACGATCGACTGGCTGGCGACCTTACGCGCCAAACGTGCGGCACATTTGAACGAAGCGCATCTGCGCTATCGACGCGCACATGAAGATGCCGCGCTGCTGCATTGCTTCGTGCTCGATTGCTCAGGATCGATGCTCGATGGCGAACGTCTCGCGCGCGCGAAGGGCATGTTGATTGCGTTGTTCGATCGCGCGTATCGCGAACGCGCGGAGATCGCGTTGGTGTGTTTTGGCGGCGCGTGCGCGGAGGTGCGTCGTCAGCCGGACGCGGCGCATTGGTGGAACGAGCGCTGGGTCGCGCCGATCGGCGGCGGCGGTGGCACGCCGATCGCGCTGGGACTGGCGAGTGCATCGACGGTGCTCGAACGCGCCGCGCGACGCAGGCCGTCGCAAAGGCGCTGGCTATGGGTGCTGACGGACGGTCGCACGAACGAGCAGCCGGCGACGCCTTTGAATGCGGATCGGATTGTGGTGGTCGATTTCGATGAAGGGTTCGCGCGGGCAGGGAAGTGTGCGGAACTTGCGCGGGCTTGGCGGGCGGACCATGTGCTCGCCAGCCAGCTTATCGACGCATCGTAACGTTATTTATACCACCGCGGCGTATAAAGCCAATCCCCCACCGCCCGCGTCGTCGATGAACCGACGATCACCATCGTCCGCATATCGACGAGTCCGCCGTGCAACTCGCCCAGCGTGACGACACGCAGCGTCTCCCCGGGGCGTCCGATGTCACGCCCAAGCACGACAGGCGTGTGCGGCACGCGATAACGCCTCACGATCTCCATCGCTCGATCGAATTGCGACGGACGCGCCTTCGAAAGCGGGTTATAGAACGCCATCGCAAGATCGGCTTCACACGCATGCGCGATGCGTTTCTCGATGACATCCCACGGTTTCAGATTGTCCGATAGCGACAGCACGCAGAAGTCGTGTCCGAGCGGCGCACCGGCGCACGCGGCCGTGGCGAGCGGTGCCGACACGCCCGGCACGATCGCAAACTTCACCGTGCGCCATTCGGGATGCGCGGCGTATCCGTCATCGAGCGCTTCAAAAACGGCGGAAGCCATCGCGAACACGCCGGGATCGCCCGACGATACGACAACGACGCGGTGTCCTTCGCTCGCGAGTTCGAACGCATGGCGCGCGCGTTGCAACTCTTCGCAGTTGTCCGTCATGTGCGCGCGCTGATCGCTGCGGAACGGACTGGCCATGCGCACATAGGTCTCATAACCGAGGATGTCCTGCGCGTCGGCGAGTGCGGATTTCGCTGCGGGCGTCATCAGTTCCGCGCAACCGGGCCCAAGGCCGATCACCGTCAAGGTGCCGCGCGCCTGTCCGATGCTGTCGGGATCGACGGGCGCATCGGCTAAATGCAGCGCGGTGCCTTGCCCGACATAAGTCTCTGTAAAAAGCATGCTTTCGCAAAAGCGCAAAGGCACGTCGAACGCACGCGCTGCTTTGGCAAGTGCATTTGAAGTCATTTCACCGAACGGCGCGACGATGGCAGCGAGCGCGAGTGGCGATAGTTCATGCTCTCGCAGAGCAACACGTAGGCACTCGGTAACATCTACGTCCGCGTGATCGACCCACGCAATCACACAACGCGGATGAATCACCAGCCCGTCGCCGGCGACGCGCGGGGTGATACGCACGACACGGCTCGCATCGTCGGCGCGCGGCAGAACGGCATCGTCGAGCCACGGCGCTCGGCCTTCGATGCGCATTGTCTCGCCCGCCAGTAGATCGGACACGAAGCGCTTGCCGTGTTCAATATCCGCGAGCGCGTAGCCTTCCGGCGGCGCGAGCAGACATTGACCGAAGCGCAACTCACCGCTCGTCGTGATCGCGGGCGCGATGCCGAGCGCCGCACCGATGTCCCGCGCTATCACATTGACGCCGCGTGTGCCGCCGAGCAGCGGCACGACCGCGCTGGCGTCTTGAGCTACCGCAAGCACCGGCGGTTCCGCGCGTTTGTCATCGAGACTGCTGGCGAGCGCGCGAATCACGATGCCGGCCGAGCATAGCGCGACGATGGGCGTATTCGCCGCATACAACTCGCGCAGATGCGCGCCGAAGTCTTCATACGCGATATCGGCGTTCACGCGGCAAGCAAGGCCGTGCACATTCGAGCCGGGAAAATGCTCCTGAATGCGCCGCGCCGTGTCCATCGCGACATCGTTCAACACGACGATCGAAATCGCGTTCACGCCTGCCATTTTTTCCCCGGCACGACGAGCAGCGAGAAATAGGGTGATGCCATCGGATCGACTTCATCGAGCGGCACGATGCGCTGATTCGCCATGGTCGCGCGTTCGACATAATGCGCACGCTTGTCCAGGCCGAGGTCTGCCAGCACGTGCCGTACCTTCTCAAAGTTTCGCCCGAGCTTCATGATAACAGCGGCATCGGAATTTTCCAATTTTACCTTTAGTTCGGTTTCCGAAATAACTCCCGACAGCACCGACAAACTCTGATTGCGATACACGAGCGGCAAGCCCATCACCGCGACGCTGCCCAACATGGAACACACCCCGGGCACGACATGCGCATCGAATCGTCCGGCAAGGCGATCGTGCAGATACATGTACGAGCCATAAAAAAACGGATCGCCTTCGCAAATCACGGCTACATCGCGGCCCGCTTCGAGATGATCGGCGATGGCGATCGCGGATTCGTCGTAGAAATCGCTGATGATCGTTTCGTAGCAAAGCGGCGGTTCGAGTGCTTCGGTCGTCACCGGATAGACGGGCGGCAGGGGCGTCTGCGTCTCGTCGAGATGCGATTCGATGATGCCGAACGCGTTGCCCTTCTTGCCCTTCGCGACGAAATACGCGACGACGGGCGCCGCTTTCAGCAGACGCAGTGCCTTGGCGGTGATGAGTTCAGGGTCGCCGGGACCGACGCCGAGACCGTAGAGGCGCCCGCTCATCATTCGGCTTCCGAAGCAAGTGCATTCACCGCGGCGGACGCCATCGCGCTGCCGCCGCGCCGGCCGAGTAGCGTGACGAAGGGCACACCGCGGCTGTCGGCGGGGAGCATCGCTTTCGATTCTGCCGCGCCGATGAAGCCGACCGGAAAGCCCAGAATGAGCGCGGGCGCCGGTGCGCCGGCATCGAGCATGTCGAGCAGATGGAAGAGGGCGGTCGGCGCATTGCCAATTGCGACGACCGCGCCCGCGAGATGCGGCCGCCACAACTCGAGCGAAGCGGCAGAGCGCGTGTTGTTCATCGCGCAGGCGTGCTCAGGCACGGATGTATTGCCGAGTGTGCAGATCACGCGATTGTCGGCGGGCAGACGCGCGCGCGTGACGCCTTCGGCGACCATGCGCGCATCGCAGAGAATCGGCGCGCCGGAGGCGAGCGCCTTGCGGCCCGCTTCGCCGGCGTGCACGGAGAAGCGCAGATCGTCGACGATATCGACCATGCCGCACGCATGAATTAGGCGCACGGCGAGTTTTTCTAGGTCGGACGGCATCGCGTCGAGGTCGGCTTCGGCGCGGATCGTCGCAAACGACTGGCGATAGATTTCCGCGCCGTCGCGGATGTAGTCAGGCATCAGCATCACTCCAGGCGAGCCGTGCCGCCGCCTCTTCGATGGTCAGATCGCGCGCCGCGAGATGCGCGTCGAGATACAGGTCGTAACGTCCGGGCGCGACGGCAAAAAGCGTCGTGTCGACCGGATGGGCGGCGGCGCACGAACGCGCGCAGCCACTCAAATGGACTTCGGCATGCGCGGGAAGCAAAGGCGCGATGCGATGCCCATCGGCCTTCGTATTGGCATGGCTTTTCGCGCAGCCCGACGATCCCGCGCACGCGATGAGGCGCGCGAACGGATCGCGTGGATCGGTGGCGAAGCCGAGCGCATTCGATGCGAGCAGCACGCGGTGCGTGTTCTTTTGCGCGATGCCAGGAATCAGCACGCTTTGCCACGGCGTCATCACGAGACGGCCTTGCGCATGGGTCGATGCGAGATCGGCGAGCGCTTCGAGCGTGGCGGCATCGAGACGGCCAAGCTTCGGTTGAACGCCGACGTAGTGCGTTGCATCGTCGTTCGGGTTCGCGTGCGCGCCGAGTCTGAGCGATGCATCTGCGGGTGCGCATCGTAGGTTAAACGCGGGGCGAGTCCGTACTTCGAGCGAGTCGATGAAGCGTTGCGTGTCGATGCGCGCGAGCAGATCGCGCATGCGATGCTCGTCATCGGACGCCATTGCGAGAAACGCATGCAGCACGCACTGTACGAAACGCACTGCGTTCTCACGCGCGACGACCCCGATTGCGCCATCAGAAATCGCGCTCGCGAAGCCGAAAGCGAAGTGCATCGCTTCGTTATCGATCGCTGAAAGCCAGAGATCGTGCGGATGTTCGAGCATCGCGAGACGCTCGTTCGCATCGAGCTGAATGGAAAATTTCGGCGATAACGCGTGCAATGCCGCATCGTTCTGCATCGCCTCGACGATGCGCGCGGCGAGTGCGCGCGTGTCGTCGCTCGCGAGCGGACTCAGCATGACGTTGCGCAGATCGTCGCCGCTCGCGGATGCCGGACCGAGACCCGCGTCGAGCGCGATCGCGATCAACTCGGCGTGCGCATCGTCGCGAATGCTACGCAGTTGCAGATTCGCGCGATTGGTCACCTCGATCGTGCCCGTGCCGCAGCGTTCGGCCGCGCGCGCGACGGCATGCGCGGCATGCGCCGACAACTCGCCGCCCGTGAGCCGCAGCCGCGCGAGACCGCCATCGCGCGCGGGCACGATGCGCATTAGCCCCGGACACGCGGACGGGCGCGGGAACGGCGCAGGCGGAGGTCGATCGAATGAAGTCAATGGATGGACCCGTTGGGCTTCGTGCGTGCTCCTTGCGCTTGCCGGTACACCCCGCCCGGCAAGCGTCGCGCAAAGGCGATAGAGTCGGCAGGTCTCTTGGCTGGCAGGTCTCGATCCGCGCCGGCCTTCCCGGTAAAAACCAGTGGCAGTGGAGCGCGGACTCGCTGCTTACAATTGCGGGGGCAGCCACGGTTTTGCCGTGTTCCCTATTAGCCCGATCGGGCACCGACGAACGGCAGTATTATGCCCGCTTTTTCGACCCTACGACCACTTTGCGCGCCTGCATCGGCGTGCATGAAGCGTGTGACGAATGTGATGCATTGCAAGGGAGGCTGTGCATGTCTGCCTGGCTGACCGTTGTGGGAATCGGCGAGGACGGCTGGCACGGCCTGTCCCGCGCCGCACGCCGCGCGCTGCTGGAGGCCGATGTTGTCTACGGCGGCGAACGTCATCTCGCACTGTTGCCCGCGCGCGTCGCTGCACGCCGCGTGCCGTGGCCCAGACCGTTTTCGCTCGATGGCGTTTTCGCCGAACGTAAAAGCGGCACGCAGCGCGTCTGCGTGCTCGCAAGCGGCGATCCGATGTGCTTCGGCGTCGGCGCGACGCTCGCCCGCGAACTCACCGGCGACGACATGCGCGTGATTCCCGCGCCTTCTTCGATATCCCTTGCCGCCGCGCGTTTGTGCTGGGCGTTGCAGGACGCCGTCAGCGTGTCGCTGGTCGGGCGGCCCGCGACGTCGCTGCTGGCGCATGCGTTTCGCGGCGCGCGCCTCTTCGTGCTGAATGCCGATGGCGCGACGCCTGCCGCCGTCGCCGCGATGTTGACCGCGCATGGTTTCGGACCGAGCCGCATGACGGTGTTCGAGCATCTCGGCGGCGACAGCGAACGGCGTATCGACGAACGCGCGGACGACTGGCGCGAGCCGGTGGTGGCCGCGCTCAATCTCATCGCGATCGAATGCCGCACGCATGCAGGCCACGCCGGTCCACCGCTCACGCCGGGCCTGCCCGACGATGTCTATCGTCACGACGGTCAGCTCACCAAGCGCGATGTCCGTGCCGTCACGCTCGCGCATCTCGCGCCGCAGCCGGGCGAATTGCTGTGGGATGTGGGCGCGGGTTGCGGGTCGATCGGCATCGAGTGGATGCGCGCGCATCCGGCGTACCGCGCGATCGCCATTGAGGCGAACGATGCGCGTCAGCGACTCATCGAATACAACCGCGATGCGCTCGGCGTGCCCGCGCTGCAACTCGTGAAGGGTGAAGCGCCCGCCGCGCTCGCGGATTTGCCCGCGCCGGATGCGGTATTCATCGGTGGAGGGCTGACTGCCCCGGGCGTGCTCGAGGCATGCTGGTCGCGTCTGCGTCAGGGCGGTAGGCTCGTCGCGAATGCTGTGACCTTGCAAAGCGAAATGGCGCTCGTGCAATGGTGCGCACGGCACGGCGGCGAACTGACGAAGATCGGCATCGCGCAGGCGGAGCCGCTCGGCGGTTTCGATACGTGGCGTCAGGCGTTGCCGATCACCTTGCTGCACGCGAGCAAACCGTGACGCGTATGCTCTTGCTTGGCGGCACGGGCGATGCGCTCATCATCGCGCGTCATCTCGACGGCGCGGACGTGTACAGCCTCGCGG
Organism: Caballeronia sp. BR6202001591004; assembly: GCA_029439525.1. GTDB lineage: Bacteria > Pseudomonadota > Gammaproteobacteria > Burkholderiales > Burkholderiaceae > Caballeronia. The sequence goes on along the minus strand of JAQFVJ010000028.1, from coordinate 2,841 downwards.
GCCTCGGCCGCGTGCCGGCGGATTTGCCGTGCGCGCTGCGTGTCGGCGGTTTCGGCGGCGTCGCGGGCCTCGCGGATTATCTGCGTGCCGAAGGTATCGGTCTCATGATCGACGCGACGCATCCGTATGCCGCGCAAATGAGCCATCACGCGCGCGACGCATGCTCGCGCGCCGATGTGCCGCTATGGGCGGTGCGCCGTCCGCCATGGCATCCACGAGCGCGCGACGACTGGCGCGAGGCATCGGACTGGCGCGAGATCGTCGAACAGGTGGCGCCGTTTCGCCGTCCGTTATGGACGATGGGACGCGAACCGCTCGCGCATCTGGATGAGATTCCGGAGTCGCAATTCTGGACGGTTCGCTGTCTCGATCCGCAGGAAGGCAATGCAAGGGCGACCATCATCGATGCGCGCGGCCCGTTCGATCTTGCGGGCGAACGCGCGTTGTTCGATGCGATGCGTATCGATGTCGTTACCAGCAAGAACAGCGGCGGGCGGGCGACCGAAGCGAAGCTCGCGGTGGCGCGTGAACGCGGTCTGCCCGTCGTAATGCTCGCGCGTCCTACGCTGCCCGAAGCCGACCGCGAATTCGACGACGCCGCGCACGCGCTCGATGCATGGCGCGAACTCACATCATCTTCTTCGACGACATGACCGTATATTTCATCGGCGCGGGACCGGGCGATCCCGAACTCATCACCGTCAAGGGACAGCGGCTGATTCGAACGTGTCCCGTGATTCTGTATGCCGGCTCGCTGGTGCCGCCGCAAGTGCTGGACGGACATCGCGCGAAGCGGGTCGTCAATACCGCCGAACTCGACCTCGATGCGATCGTTGGGCTGCTTCAGCAGGCACACGCCGATGGCGAAAACGTTGCGCGCGTGCATTCCGGCGATCCGTCGCTGTACGGCGCGATAGGCGAGCAGATTCGCCGTCTGAATATGCTTAGGCTTCCGTATGAAATCGTGCCCGGCGTGACAGCGACGGCCGCATCCGCCGCGACGCTCGGGCGCGAACTGACCTTGCCCGGCATTTCGCAGACGGTCATCCTCACGCGTTATGCGACGAAAACATCGATGCCCGAAGGCGAGTTGCTCGCGGATCTGGCGCGTCATCGCGCGACGCTCGCGATTCATCTCGGCGTGCGGCATATCGAGCGCATCATCGCCGATTTGTTGCCGCATTACGGCGTGCAGTGTCCGGTGGCGGTGGTGTTTCGCGCGAGCTGGCCGGAGGAAGAGCGCGTGTGCGGCACGCTTGCCGACATCGCGAAAAAAGTGCGCGCCGCGGGCCTCGAACGTACCGCGCTGATTCTCGTCGGCCATGTGCTCGACGCGGAAGGTTTCGCGGATTCAACGGTCTACGGCAAGGAATGAGCACGCCATGCGCGATCTCGATACTGTCTTCGAATCGCTCGCGAAGTCCGCTTTCCGGCGGCGGTTCGCGCTCGGCGTGAGAGAAGGGAGTTATCTGCGTGAACGGGGTATCGAAACCGTGTTGGCGCAGGCGCATGAGTTGATCGGCAAGCGGCTCGCGCCGCAGACGCCGTTTCGCGGGCATCCAGTGTTCATCGTGCAACATGCGACGGCGACGTGCTGTCGGTTGTGTCTCGCCAAATGGCACGGCATCGCAGCGGAGAAAACGCTCGATGAGGGCCGAACGGCAGCATGTGGTGGATGCGATCGAACGCTGGCTAAGGGCGCAGCCGCTCGGGGATACGAAGCGTGAGGAACCGCGACAAAAGGAGTTGCCGTTCCTAGCGTGCTTTCCTTTTCCTCCGCGCCAACATATTCAACCTCTCCACGAACCCTGAAAATGCCATCGCCGCATAGATATAGCCTTTCGGCACGTGCGAGCCGAAGCCTTCCGCGATCAGCGTCATGCCGATCACGAGCAGAAACCCGAGCGCGAGCATCACGATGGTCGAATTGCGTTCGATGAAGCGCGACAGCGGCCCCGCCGGGAACAGCATCACCGCCACTGCGGCGATGACCGCGACGAACATGATCGGTATGTGCTCGGTCATGCCGACCGCCGTCACGATGCTGTCGATCGAAAACACCAGACGTGGCGGGCTTGCGGGCGCGCGAGGCCGCGCCGGGCGGGGCGATCGCGTTCTGGCTCGGCAATACGGTGTTGAATCCGGCGGCGCTGGTGTTCATGGGCTTCGTGCTCGGCTGGCAGTGGACGGGCTTGCGTCTCGTGCTCGGCGTGCTGATGGTGTTCGGCCTCGGCTATGCGGTGAATCGCATGGTGACGCCCGCGCAGGCGGCGGCATCACGCGCCGCGCCGGCGAAGCTGATTGACGAGGACTTGCCGGGAACGGCGTTTTCGCGCTGGATGCGGATTCTCGGGTGCATGACGGTGCGGCTGATTCCAGAGTAGATCGTGCTTCTTGTGTTGCTGCTGAGGGCGGCGCGGGCGTTCTTGTTTCCGCATATCGGGCCGGAGATTGGGAACAGTTTGCTGTGGATTGTGGCGTTTGCGGTTGCGGGGATGTTGTTCGTAATTCCGACGGCGGGGGAAGAAGTGGCGATCATTCAGGCGATGCTTTCGCTTGGCATGGGAGTGGGGCCGGCTGGGGCATTGTTGATGACCGTGCCGCCGGTTAGCATGCCTTCGCTGGCTATGCTGGCGAAGTCGTTTCCGGGGAAGGTTTTGGGGTTTGTGGCCGTGGCGGTGGTGGTTTTTGGGGTTGTTGGGGGCGGGGTGGCGGTTGCGCTGTTCTGATTCTGATACGGTTGTGGCTACCCTTTTTTGGCGCAGTTGCTTGGGGGGGGCGATGAATCAAGGACTTGGAAGTGGGGCGGAAATTTGGGTGTTTTGGTCGGGAAGGCGGCGT
>JAQFVJ010000027.1 GCA_029439525.1 Caballeronia sp. BR6202001591004 | reverse complement strand
CCGACAGCAGTTGCTCGCGTTCGGTATCGGGCAGATTCATTTTGCCCATGACCCGTGTCTAAACATAGATATGGGGCTAATTCAATGACGCGCTGTGCTAGGCGCTGCCGACACGGTTTTCCGCGCCTATTTGCGCGTGTATCCGCGCGGTCACTATGCGACGTCCGCCGCCGGTTTGCAACGGCGGCTGGCGTGGCTTGAAGGTAACGTCGCGAAACAGGCGGATGTGTATGAGAAAGCCTTCGAGCAGTGGTCACCAATGAATGACATCGAACGTGCCGCTCGGGCAACTGGCCAACGAGCTCGACAGCAAGCTCCTCATGAGCGCGGACCTCGACACCGCCAAAATCCGCTCCCCACTGATTTTGACTGTCGATGATCTGGCGCGCATGCGGGTGCCCCCTGCGTTGGAGTCGAACGCTTCCCGACTGCTCACGCTCAAGGAGTTGAACGCCCAGCGGCCACGGTTCGCCTCGAATCCGGCGTTGCATGACTATCTGCTCGCGGCATACCACGTCTATGTGGATCATCAACCGGCTCAGGCGCTTGCGCTGCTTGCGCAACCGTCCGCGAAAACGCTCGATTACATGAGCTTGAGCAGGCAGATGTTGCGCGGCTTCGCGCTCGAGGATAGCAATCAGGCGGACAAGGCACGTGAGCTTTGGGCACGACTGATTCCGCTGGCCAAGCATCGACTGCAACGTGAGACGCTGGAACTGGGCGCTGGCGTCCAATCTGGAGTAGGCAGGTCTGGTCGATCGCATATTTGCCAACGATTCACCGATTCAGGATGTGGCGATCCGTGCGATCCTGCTGCAACACAGCGCCGGCGCGGATGTGCTGCGGGCCCAGGCACAAAGCGCATCGACCAGCCGCACGCTCCGCGATATCGCACTCTACACCTTGCTTACAAGGAATTCACGCGGGCCCGTTATGCGGATTTCCTTGCCGATCTGGCGTTGATGCCAAATGCGCCGTCGGAGTCGCTTAAACCATTCGGAGCGCCGAACTTTGTCACGGAGGGTGACTACGGGTGTCCGTCTGCGCGTGACGTTGCGGCCGCGTTGCAGCAAAACCCCAGCGATCCGAAGGGTCTCAACTGTCTTTCCGAGTTCGTCAGGTTGCATCCGGCGGCGAATGGCCTGATCGATGCCGATTCTGCACCGTCTTTGCCGGCTTCCTCGGCATCGGCATTGTCCCATTCCGGTACGACGCTTGGCAGCGTATCGTCGCCGTTCGGTGGCACGGCGTATCAGCGGATGCCGGGCTACCGGGATGGTCATGGCAAACACGCACGCGCCCGCGGATGACCGTGCCTATGCGCTGTATCGCGCGATCAATTGTTATGCGCCTAGCGGCTACAACGAATGCGGCAGCGCAGATGTTCCCAAAAGCACGCGTAAGCAGTGGTTCAACACGCTCAAGGCGGTTTTATCCGCAGAGTCGGTGGGCGCGGTCACTCAGGTATTACTGGTAGCCGATGCGACGCGTACTGTGTGTTGCCTTGCTCGTGCTTGCGCGCGTTGCGGGAAAAACTTCCGCGTGATTGCGCACTGAGCCTCACCGGACTGCTCGACTGGAGCAATCGAATCGACGCCGGTCAGGTCAATCAGCTCGCACGAATCGTCGATGAAGGTCGTGATCCAAACATGTGATCCAAACATATCAGGGGCGACGGACGATTCCCGAGTATGCTGCCTATCTGTCGCGTATCGGCCGATTGGCGTTGCTGTTCCGGATCGGGCTGGTGCAGGGCGGCGACTGGGAAGCACCCGCATATCTCGCGAAGAATTCTTGGTTTCGCGGCTACGTAGTGTTTCTGACCAATCGATGATCCGGCGGCGCCGGCGCGATAAAACGAGCGCCGGAAGCCAGACGGATCAGTCGATGGTCGCGATCACAGGCGTATGATCCGACGGCTGATCCCACTTACGCGGCACCTTGTCCACTTCGCAGGACACGCAGCACGCCGCAAGTTCCGCCGACAGCAAGATATGGTCGATGCGCAGGCCCGCATTGCGACGGAACGCCATCATTCGATAATCCCACCACGTAAAGAGCTTTTCGGGCTGTTCGAACTTGCGGAAGGCGTCCGTGAGACCGAGCGCTTCGAGTTGCCGGAAATGCGCGCGTTCTTCCGGCGAGACGAGATTCTGTCCTTCCCACGCTTTCGGGTCGTGCACGTCGCGGTCTTCGGGCGCGATGTTGTAGTCGCCCAATAGCGCGAGCTTCGGATGACGCGCCAGGTCTTCACGCAAATACGCGTGCAGCGCATCGAGCCAGCGCATCTTGTCGGCGAACTTTCCGGTGCCCGGTGCCTGGCCGTTAGGGAAATACGCCGAGATGATGCGCATGCCGTCGATCGTCGCGGCAATCACGCGCTGCTGCAAATCCTCGAAACCGGGAATATTGCGCACGACGCTGATTTCGTCCACTTCGTAGTCCGCCGCCGCGCGCACGAGGATGCCGACGCCGTTGTAGGTCTTCTGTCCCGCGAACCAGCTTTTGTAACCGGCGGCTTCGAGCTCCGCGCGAGGGAATTTTTCATCGGGAAGTTTGAGCTCCTGCAGACACAGGACGTCGACTTGCGACTGCGTGAGCCAGTCGATGACGTGCTGTTGACGGACCTTCAGGGAGTTGACGTTCCAGGTGGCGATTTTCATGGACGTTGAGGGCGTTTGATATTGGTCACAGAACACTGAGCCACGAAGCACGGTTTCAGTGGACTTCGGGATGATAACGCCATGACCTGAAGGTATTTGACAAGCGTGGGTCCGCGCAGAGGGAAGGGCGCCTGGCGAAATGAAAAGTTTTGAGTTTGATTCTTCGGGGCAGTTGGCTGACATGTAGAGTCTGCACCTGCTCGATATAGGTGTCGATTTCAGTCCGTTGACGTTGACTCCAGACAGGATGATTACAGAGCTCAATGAGTGATATCTTCGTCTGGCGCAGTTCAAATCGGTTCAACTGCTAGTCCATGATAGTTCGTATTCTAAACTAAATCAAAAAGAGTGTTTTTTGAGACCTATATCGAAGTGTATCGAGGTCTCCATAACAATCAAACGTTCCAACATATGTTCCGTTCTTTCTGCAGTATTTTCCTCGTAGCCGCGCTGCTGATAACCGCCGGTTCCCAGGCCGCGACGGCAGCACCGATTCAGGTTCTTAGCGCCACAGTAAGAGATCAGAGAATCTCAGGCGCGACCGTTATATTGTTCAAAACGACGGGGCTCAGTCGATCCGCACACAGACCGATGCGCAAGGCAATGCTCAACTCCCGGGCGATGCGGCAAATGGCGCAAACGCGATGCTGATCATCAAAGGCCGGGATATTCCGATCTCGTCGCCAAGTACCCATGTGCTGGCCTGTCCTACGCGCTCAGTCCCGTGATGAAAAACCTCGACCGCATGCGTGTCGTACGGACTTGGGGCGCACAACCGGCAGATCTGGATCTGCACGTTTCCTATCTGGACAATCACAAGTCTACTTCCATCATAAAAGACGGCGACGATGCGAATCTCGATATCGACCATACGGACAGATATGGACCCGAAACCATCACCGTGGAGCAGAAGTATCAAGGGCAAGCGTATGTGTTCGCCGTCCACGACTTCACTCACGGCAGCAATCCCGGATCGGCAGCGCTTTCGATGAGCCAGGCCAAGGTCTTCGTCTATGTCGGTCAATCGCTAGTGCGCAGCTATAACGTTCCCCGTCAGCAAGGCAATCTGTGGACCGTTTTTCGCATCAACGGAGAGGGTGAGATTCAGGACATCAACACGATGTGTGGCGTAAATGTCAACGCTGAGAATGTGCTCGGCAGCATCGACGAGTACAACAATGAAAACATGGCAATCACGCCGGCCAATCAAGGCGATGTCGATTCGGTTCAGCCAATGCATTGAACAAGGAAGGCGAGAAGGACTATAAGTAAGTCGGGTGATCTCGACGGCGCAATCGATCTATACCGCGATGCGATCTGCCTGAATCCGGAATTTGGCCAGGCATACAGCAATCTCGGACTGGCTTTCCAGAAAGCGAGACGTCCGGCGGAGGCCATCTGGGCGAACCGCAAGGCTATCGCGCTGGCAAATGGACCGACGGGCGCCACCGTGCGTGCGAGTTTACAACATTGGCCGCTTGTACGAGGATGCCGGTCAGTTCAACGACGCATTGACCAATTACCGCGCAGCTAAACGAGAAAAGGCCAATCCCGTTTATGATGACGCCGCTATTGGCCACATGAACACACGTTAATCCACTTCACGAATTCCCGCCCCGCTTCCGGGGATTTTCTCTGTCAGTCCCATGTACAAAAAAACTTCTTGTGGCAATGCTATTGGCATTTGTCACTGCGTTGTCATCTGCCGGGGGTCCGTCGGCCGTTGCCATCAGCGATTGCGCCAGTTGGCCTCGACAGATCGACAGCGCCGAGCAGTTCGACGACGCGTCGCGTGCCGAGATACTTGCGTTCGGCAAAGCATTGGCAGACTCCGAGTATCTCAGCGACGATGCGCTGCAGAGATGCCTGAAGGTCAAATCGTTCGATCACGACTCCGTCGAACGAATCCGGGCGAACCTTTGGCGCCACTTGAGCTCGAATTATATGTCGGCGGTTTCGAATTGCGCGAACGATGCATCGTTTTGCACACGAGTGCATGATAACGCGGATTTCATAGCGCTCGCCAGTTCGTTCAAGGTGATGGCGCCGAGTCCCTATATGTCGGGGGAACGCAGGCGCAGACGTTCCGCGCGACATACCTGGATGAGTTGTTGAGACTCGCGGCGTTGTTTCCTCGCGTGAACAGTGAGATCGACACGTTCTCGCCGCAAGAGATCGACGGCAGCACCTTGCCTGACAGAACGTTTCTTCTGACCGTTTGACGATGGTCCTACGGCGATTAACGGCTCGACCGATCAGCTATTACGCACATTACGTGATGCGCACGTCAACGCGGTGTTCTTCACCGTGGGGCCGCAATTTCAGGCGCGCTTGCAGCAGGCGGGGACGCAGGCGATGCGCGACACATACCGAGGCATGTGCGTCGGGACACATGGATGGGAGCATCGATTGCACAGCGCATGGGCGGACTGGCAAGACTCCGTAAGCCGCAGCATCGGACTCGTGAAGGCGAATCTGCCGGACAGCTTCGTGCCGCTTTTCAGACCGCCGTCGGGCAGTTCAAAGCGGACAGCGGCGGGTTCTTCGCATCGCAAGGCCTGCATGTTGCGCTATGGAATATCGATTCGCAAGACTGGAACGACAAAATCAGCGCGGACGATGTACGGCAGCGCGTGTTGACGCTCATGCTGCTTTGGCGGCACGGAATCCTCCTCCCTCACGACATTCATCCGAAGGCGCAGGTAGCCGTGCCCTGGCTTGTTCAGCAACTCGACCAGACACAGATCCGGTGGTTGGATTGCGCGAAATTTCTCTCGACGACCGACTCCGTCGCGCGGTAGGCGCTGCGAATCACCGCGAGCATATGACTCACGATCAACAAAAGAATTTTCAATGAAACGACGAAGCTTTATTTTGGCCGCAGCCTCGGCGTGGCTGCTCGTATCGTGTCCAGGTGCGTGACTAAAAGCCTAAAGGACGAAATCCGTACCGGCGACTACCAGACGTATTCCGAAACCGTCAATAGCGTATTGATTTCAGCGGATGGTTCGAAACTGGTGTTTCTCGGGAAGCGCTATCACTATATTTTTGATGCGCCCGAGAACTTCGCCGCGTTTCTGGATTCGCCTTTGGACGCGCGAGCAAAAGTTTATATCGGCCAGTTCGATGCGTCGGAAACAGGAACCGTGACAGGCTATATCGAACTCTCGCTTGATAATCTTAGCATCGCCGAAATTCAACAGTCCAAACGACTCGGTTTCTCACCGGTATCAAAATAGTCGTCGAGCCGGGGTATCTCGCTGAAGGGTATGCGATATAGCACGGACGGCTTTGATGCGTCGAAAGTGAATCAGAAGCTTTTGCGCGACACGTATAGCGTCTCGATCCAGGAGAAGGCTTCCGTGAACACGAACAAGGCGCTATATACGTGCTGACACCTATCACGCTGGCCGCGGATGGCGTCTTGCTGCTATTAGGCGTGCCATTGGTCGCGGTCTACTTGATCGCAGTGTCGCATGGTAGCGGGAGCTTCCGCTGGCGCTAGCGTATCGAGTCAACCAATCCGCGCGCTGCGACTTCTCCGGTCGCAGCGCCGCGACAGGTTCACGCGCCGGTAATCAGATGCGCGCCGAAGCCCTCGTCTACAGAACACTCCTCGTTCTCCACTCGTGAAAACACAGCGGTCATCGCGTAAAAGACGTTTACGCAATTTTTATATCCCGACCGCAAGCTTTTTCCCGCCCTTTACCCCCATCTCATTAATCTCCACCTTGTCCAGAACCGGCATAACCGCACAAAGGGAGAACACCACAATGGACCTGCTTTACCTCGCCGGCACCGTCCTTTTCTGGGGCGTATGCGTGGCGCTGACCGGCGGTTGCGATCGCCTGCGCTGCCGCGTGATCGGAGGCCGCTCATGAACGCATGGATGATGTGGCTCGCGGCGGCATCGACGCTGCTGCTCGTGTATCCACTGCTGCGCGCGGGGGACCTCGAATGAACGCCAACACATGGATCCAGACGGCGCTGTTCATCGTCGTGCTGATCGCGCTCGCGATTCTGCTCGGCCGATACATCGCCGATGTGCTCTACGGCACCTCCGTCGTCGTGCGCAAGATCGGCCACCCCGTCGAAACGCTGCTGTATCGCATAGCCGGCGTCGATCGGGATGCCGAAATGTCGTGGAAGCATTGCGTGCTCGCCGTGCTACTGTTCAACGCACTCGGCGCGCTCGTGCTGTACGCGCTGCTGCGTCTGCAAAGCGTGCTGCCCGCGAATCCGCAAAGCCTGTCCGGCATGACGCCCGATGCCGCGTTCAATACGGCGGTCAGCTTCGTGACCAACATGAACTGGCAGGACTACGGCGGCGAAAGCACGCTCGGATATCTCGCGCAGATGCTCGGCCTCACCGTGCAGAATTTCCTGTCGGCGGCGACGGGCATTGCCGTGGTCGTCGCGCTGATTCGCGGTTTCAAGCGCCATTCCGTGCAGACCATCGGCAACTTCTGGGTCGATCTGACGCGTACCACGCTGTATGTGCTCGTGCTGCCCGCGATCGTGTTCTCGCTCGTGTTCGTGAGTCAGGGCGCCATTTAGAACTTCCGCGCGTATGAGGATCTGCCGACGCTTCAGGTCACGACGTATCAAACGCAATCGACCAACGCGCAAGGCAAGCAGACGACGCAAACGCTCAAAGCCGACAAGCAGACGCTGCCGATGGGTCCGGTCGCGTCGCAGGAAGCGATCAAGATGCTCGGCACCAACGGCGGCGGCTTCAACGCGAACTCTGCGCATCCGTTCGAGAATCCGACGCCGTTTTCCAACTTCGCGCAGATACTCGCGATGCTGGTGATTCCCGCCGCGCTATGCGTCGTGTTCGGCCGCATGGTCGGCGACCGGCGGCAGGGCTATGCCGTGCTCGCGGCGATGACCATCGCGTTCGCGGTCCCGTGCGTCGGCGAGATTTTGGCGGAGCAGGCGGGCAATCCGCTCTACGCATCGCGCAGGCGTGCGCGCTTCAGCCTGGCGGCAACATGAAAGGCAAGGAGACGCGCTTCGGCATCGCGCAGTGGGGCCTCTTCACGGTCGCGACGACGGCGGCATCGTGCGGCGCGGTCAACAACATGCACGACTCGCTGACGCCGCTCGGCGGCCTCGTGCCGATGCTCCTATCCAGCTCGGCGAAGTGATCTTCGGCGGCGGCTCCGGTCTCTACGGCATGCTCGCGTTCGCGCTGCTCGCCGTGTTCGTGGCGGGCCTGATGATCGGCCGCACGCCCGAATACGTCGGCAAGAAGATCGAGTCTTACGAGATAAAGATGGTGTCCATCGTCATCCTGCTCACGCCCTTGCTCGTGCTCGTGGGGACGTCGGTTGCCGTGCTGACGTCGGCGGGGACGGCGGGCATCGTCAATCCGGGCGCGCACGGTTTTTCCGAAGTGCTCTACGCGTTCAGTTCAGCCACCACCAACAACGGCAGCGCTTTCGCTGGTCTCTCGGTGAATACGCCGCTCTACAACGTGTTGCTCGGCATCGCGATGTGGTTCGGGCGCTTCGGCTCGATCGTGCCGATTCTCGGCATCGCCGGATCGCTCGCCGCGAAGAAGCGGCTCGCCGCCGGCACCTTGCCGACGCACGGTCCGCTATTCGTCGTGCTGCTGCTCGGCACGCTGTTGCTGGTCGGCGCGCTCGTATGGGCCCGCACTCGCGCTCGGGCCCATCGTCGAACATCTCACCATGATCGCAGGCCACGCACGGCGGTCCGTTCGAGGTTCGATCCGTCGCTCGTCAAGCCGGCGATCGTCGATTCGTTCAAGAAGCTCACGCCGCGCACGCAGTTGCGCAATTCGGTGATGTTCTGCGTCTACGTCGGCAGCATTCTGACGACGGTGTTGTGGATCGCCGCGCTCGCCGGACAGGCCGAAGCACCCGCGGAAGGCCGTTAGAAAGCACAGGCCACGTCGCTGCGCCAGGCCAAGCACAACGTGATGGCCAAGAAGCTCAACGAGCCGCATCCGAAATCGCCAATCCGCATCACGACTTCCTCCACCGACTTGTGCAAGGACGACGTGGTGCTGGTCGAAGCCGGCGACGTGGTTCCCGACGACGGCGAAGTGATCGACGGCGTCGCATCGGTCGGAATCCGCGATCACGGGCGAATCGGCGCCGGTGATCCGCGAATCGGGCGGTGACTTCTCGTCGGTGACGGGCGGCACGCGCGTGTTGTCGGACTGGATCGTAGTGCGCGTGTCGGTGAATCCCGGCAAGGGGTTTCTCGATCGCATGATTGCGATGGTCGAAGGTGCCAAGCGTCAAAAGACACCGAACGAAATCGCGCTGACCATTCTGCTGGTCGCGCTGACGTTCGTGCTGCTCTTCGCCACCGCGATGCTGCTGCCGTTTTCGATCTTCCCGGTCGATGTCGCGAAGTCCGGTCACGTGGTGACGATCACGGTGCTGGTCGCGTTGCTCGTGTGCCTGATTCCGACGACCATCGGCGGGTTTGCTTTCCGCCATCGGCATGGCGGGCATGAGCCGCATGATGCAGGCGAACGTCATCGCGACCTCGGGCCGCGCGGTCGAAGCGGCGGGCGATGTCGATGTGCTGCTGCTCGATAAGACCGGCACGATCACGCTGGGCAATCGTCAGGCGTCGTCGTTCGTGGCGGCGCAGGGCATCAAGACGGTCATGGTGACTGGCGACAATCGACTGACCGCTGTCGCGATTGCCGCCGAAGCGGGCGTCGACGATTTTCTCGCGGAAGCGACGCCCGAGACAAAGCTCGCGACCATTCGCGCGTCAGGCAGAAGGGCGCCTGGTCGCGATGACGGGCGACGGCACCAACGATTATTCGCCGGCGCTCGCGCAGGCGGACGTCGCGGTGCCGATGAACACGGGCACGCAGGCCGCGAAGGAAGCGGGCAACATGGTCGATCTCGATTCGAACCCGACGAAGCTGATCGAGATCGTCGAGATCGGCAAGCCGGTGCTGATGACGCGCGGTTTACTCACGACGTTTTCCATTGCCAATGACGTGGCGAAGTACTTCGCGATAGTTCCTGCTGCGTTTGCGACGACGTATCCGCAATTACGCGTGCTGGATGTGATGCATCTTGCGTCGCCGTCGCCTTCGTCGGCGATCCTGTCGGCGGTGATTTTCAATGCGTTGATTATCGTGTTTTTGATTCCGCTGGCGTTCAAGGGGGTGAAGTATCGGGCGTTGGGTGCTGCTTCGCTGTTGCGGCGTAATTTGCTGATTTATGGTCTGGGTGGGATTTTGTTGCCGTTTCCCTTTATCAAGCTGATCGATATGGCGCTCACCGCGCTCGGATGGAGTTGAGCATCATGAAGAATATCTTGCGGCCTGTGATTGTTTTTTTGCTGCGCTTAGTGTTGTGACTGGGCTGGTTTATCCAGCCCTCATGACGGCTATCGGACAGCAGTTCGATGCGCCTCGCTATTTTTGGGGGCGGTTGTCGGCTACTACGCCTAATCCTTATAACGCAGGGAGTTCCGGTGGGTCGAATCTCGGGCCGACCAATCCTGCTCTTGCCGATGAAGTGAAGACGCGGGTTTCTGCTTTGCACGATGCCGATCCTGATAATTCTGGTGCTGTTCCTGTGGATCTCGTGACTTCGTCTGGTAGTAGTGGGCTTGGTCCGGATATCAGGCCGGCTGCGGTGGCTTATCAGGTTGCTCGGGTCGCTAAGGCGCGGGGGATGACTGTGCCGCAGGTCGAAGCGCTCGTCGAACAGGCAAACTCACAGCAGCAGAAACCGCCCCGTCATCGCCAGATGCTCCCCACCGAACCCACGCCCCGAGCCCCCGGCAGAAGCAGACCCCTACTGCCCTTGCTGCTGCGAAGACTGCCGGGCAAACGCCAACCCATCCGAAACCGAAGCGCTGCCGAGGCTAAGGCCGCTAGCCTCCATCGCCTCCCGCAGCTTAGGCATCACTGCCTCGATCGCCGGTGACCTGGAGCGTGAACCGGCCCAAGATCCTTCGGATTGAGCGTCAGCTTAGCACTGGTCTGCTTTGCGTTAGAAAGAAACACGACCTTCTGGCTGAACACATCGTCCCAGCCGGACGACCCGACGTGCGGCGCGATGGCGGCACTCGTCGCCGCGTCGATCGAACCCTGCGCGCTGGACACCGTCGAACTCGCCGACGCCGCCTGCGGCGCGACCGCGTGCGCCGCCGCATCCGCAGCCTGCTTGTACGCGGCCGTCGCGGCATCGTTGGACGGCGTGAGCGCGGCCTGGGCGTTCGCCAACGCGGCAGCATCGGCTTGAGTCGTCGTGGCCGCAGCAGTGGCAGTCGCACCGCTCTTGCCGTCGTTCGCGGCGACGTTCAACAGCCCCGCGCCCCGCGCGCCCTTGCCGGGCACGCCGCCTTGAGCGCCTTCGCCGTTCGCGGCATTGGCGCCATTCGAACCGTCGGCCTGCTGCGCGGCAGCGGAGCCGAAGCCGCCGCATTCGACGGCGCCGCATTCATCAGCTGCGCGAGCGCCGCCTGAAGCCCGTCCTGCGCGGACTTCGTGTCGCCGGTTTTCGTCTTGTCGTCGCCTGTCGTCGTGGCAGCCGCGGTCGCGAGATCGGTGAGCGCGCTGTCGTCGGCAGTCGCCGCGTCGGTCGCGGCATCCGTTTGCGCTTTCGCCTGCGCAGCCGAATCCGCCGGCTTGGCGCTGGCCATTGCGGCAGGCTTGGCAGCGGCGGCATCGGACGAGGACGAAGTAGTCTTCGACGCATCGTGCGCCGAATCCGCCTTGTCGCTTTTGTCAGCGGAAGCCGAAGCCGTAGACGAAGAAGAAGAAGAAGCCTGCGTGTCCTTCGTGTCGTCGCTCTTGCTGGCGTCGTCGGCCTTTGCGCTGTCATCGGCCTTGGGCGCGTCGTGCACGCTCGATTGGCCGGACGAAGCTGATTGCCGATTGCGCCGGCGATGGCGCCGCAGCACGCGCGGCGAGCGCGTCGGCGTTGGCCTTCTCGGTGAGGTTCTGCAGCATCAGGTTGAACGCGGCGCCCGCGCTCGCCGCGCGCCTGGCGGCGCTCGTGCCGGAAGACGACTGAGCGCCGGTCAGCGCGCCGAGAGAGGAAACGGAGGACATGGAACAGACACTATGAATTCACAAAAAGAACGGCCTGATGACTACAGACTACCCCCGTTACGCGCGCATACGCAGCACGCGCGTGGCCAGAATCTCGTAGCTGCCGACTTTCTGTTTCTTCGTGCGCCATTCCGGCTTGGCCGCTTCGATGCGCTGATTCGCGAGCAGCAACATAGTGCGCTGCTGGCTGATCGCCGCGTCGAGCGCATCGACGAATGCCTAGAAGTTGCGCAGGTTCTGCGCGGTCGTGCCCTGTTGCGCGGACGCCGTGAAACGCGCGTGATATTCGTCGCGGTAGTTCACGAGCGAGTTGAGCTGCGTTTCGATTTCGTTGCGTTCTCCTGCTGCAACTTGCCGAGCTTCTTGGTCGCGGCATCGAACTCTTCCTGCGCGAGCTCGATGAGCGTATTGATAGGCAGGTTTTTGGACATAAGGAATGATCTCTACGCAGATGTTCTTGTGAAGAATATGGCTCGAATCTAGTCGAAAAGTTGATGCAACATCTCAAGACTCGGCTCGAAATTCGCTTCCTCACGGAATCCTTGTTATAAAAATGACTCCATGCGCGGATACAACGCGATCGCACGGTCGAGCAGCGCATCGCGTCCGCTCGAATACGCGTCCACGTTGATGAAATCGCGGTTGCGCTGATAGCGCGAGAGCATCTGCTTGAACCGGCGCACGCGTTCGAGGGGCTTGTCGTCGATCAGCGAGGTCATCGCGCGGCTGATCGATTGTTCGATGTCGATCGCGGGATAGTGCCCTGCTTCCGCAAGCGAACGATTCAGCACGATGTGGCCGTTCAGAATCGCGCGCGCGGAGTCGGCGATCGGGTCCTGCTGGTCGTCGCCTTCGGTCCGCACGGTTGTAGAACGCGGTGATCGAACCGCTGCCTTCCGGGCCGTTGCCGGTGCGCTCGACGAGCGCGGGCAGCTTCGCGAACACCGAAGGCGGATAACCCTTGGTCGCGGGCGGCTCGCCGATCGCCAGCGCAATCTCGCGCTGCGCCATCGCGTAACGCGTCAGCGAATCCATCAGCAGCAAAACGTGCTTGCTCTGATCGCGGAAATATTCGGCCAGCGCCGTGGTGTATACGCTGCCGCCTGCATGCGCAGCACCGGCGAGACGTCCCGCCGGCGCGGCGACCACCACGGAACGCGCCAGACCGTCTTCGCCCAGAATCTACTCGATGAATTCCTTTACTTCGCGGCCGCGTTCGCCGATCAGGCCGATCACGATCACTTCCGCGCTCGCGTATAGCGCGCCATCGCATCGTGCCGAGCAGTACCGATTTACCGACGCCCGATCCCGCGAACAGGCCCATGCGCTGACCGCGTCCGACGGTGAGCAGCGAGTTGATCGCGCGCACGCCGACGTCGAGCACCTTGTGGATCGGCTCGCGGTTCAGCGGGTTGATAACCGGCGCGGACAGCGGCACATCGACTTGCCGAGCGGGCCGAAGCCGTCGAGTGGATGCCCGGATGCATCGACCACGCGGCCGAGCATTTCCCAGCCGACCGGCGGACGCTTGGCGCCCGCCATCGGATCGTCGATCGGCGCGCTTTCCAGCGGATACGGGCGCGGCAAGAGGCCGCCGGTTTCCGTGGTCGGCATCAGGCAGCTTGTCGCCGCGAAGCCGACGATTTCAGCTTCGGCGGTCGGGATCGCGCTGCCGGGCGGCAGTTCGATCATGCATTCGGAGCCGACGCCCATCTTCAGCCCGACGGCTTCCAGCACGAGGCCGGCGGCGCGCGTGAGGCGGCCGCACGTGCGCATCGGCTTGGGGATGGTGCGGCGCGTTTTCAGCGCGTCGAGCTGCGCGCGCCATGCATCGAGATGCGGATTGCCGGCCAGATGCGACAGTTCGGCGATGGTGCGCGCGGCATGCTCTTCCGGCGTCGGCTCGGCGTCCGCTTCCTCGGCGGCGAGCGGCCCGAAAGACGCGCGCGTGAGTTCGAGTTCCAGCTCGGTCAGACCGTCGATAGGACTGCGTTAGTCGGGCGCATGGCGTGTCGTCGCGGATGCGCGGCTCCGATCGACAAACGATGGATGGATTGAGAGGATGTCCGCATGAGTGGGGCTCGATTCCGCGATGAACACGCTGCTGATGACCACCCGCAGCGAGCCTTTTCCTGACTGCGCTGCGTTCGTTCGGCGAGCGGCTCGGCTACGTCCCAGACCGCCACGTAGACGAGCGTCGCGAATACCGCGAACACGCCCGGCACGTACGGGCCGAATCTGCTCGGCGCGACCGGCGCGCCCGCCTCCGCGCAGACTAGCGTCGCGCGCACGCTCGACGTGATTTCGCGTCTGAGCGACACCGTACCCGCCGTGACCAGCGACGCGCCGCTCTGGCCGACGCCACCGCTTCCCGCGAGCGCCTTCGCCGCGCTCACCACGGGCCTTTTCGACACCGCGTTTTCATCGAATGCCGCCGCCGCGGCGCGCGCGGCGAGCCAGAATCTGCCGCCGCTGCCGGTTGCGCAGATGGCCGCGCAACTGGCGAAGACCGTCGACGAAAGCAGTTTCTTCTACGAATCTCATAATCTCATCTCGCGCAGTGGCTCGCGGGCCAGCGCAGCACCGTGTCGCTCGCGAACGAGCCGCGATCGCGCGTCGATCCGCGGACGTTGTCGGTGCCGCTCGATTTCACCGACACGCAGAACGACGGCGGCGGCCGGCGCTTCCCGGGGCTGCGTTGGCATCCGGCGATGGGATGCAGCACGACTCGGCGGTGCAGGCATCGCTGGCGGCGGGCATCCATCCGTCGACGCTCGACACCGTGCGCCAGCAGCTCGACATGCTCGCCAACGGCTAGTTCCGCTGGCAGGGCGAAGCATGGCCGGGCACGCGCTTCGACTGGGAAATCGAACGACAACCCTACGATCCGCGTGAATATCCGCGTGAACAACGCGAAGACTGCAGCGCCGCCGCCGGACACGCCTGGCGAACGCGCGTCACGCTGTCGCTGCCGGCGCTCGGCATGGTCGATGCCGAACTCGTGCTGAACGGCGACAAGCTCGCCGTGCTGCGCATCCGGGCGGCGGATCTGGGCGCATCGTGGCTCGCTGCGGACGGCACGGCGTTCGCGCGCAAGCTCGAGGCGGCGGGCATCGCGTTGTCGTCGTTTTCGGTGCGCTCGATGGACGGCAGGCAGCGCCGAATTCGATTCCGCCGACACGCGCCGCGCAGAAGACGGTGCCGTCGCCGCGCGCGCATCTGTTCAATCCGCCACCGCGCTCGTCTACGATCCGACCAGCCGCGAAGGCACGCCGCGCATCGTGGCGAAGGGTTACGGCATGGTCGCGGAGATGATCGTCGCGCGCGAAGGAAGCGGGCGTGTACGTGCACGATTCGCCCGACATGGTGTCGATGCTGATGCAGGTCGATCTCGACTCGCACATTCCGCCCGCGCTGTATCAGGCCGGCGCGGAATTGCTGGCGTGGGTGTATCGGCTGGAGAACGAAGAGCCGATCCGCGAGACGGGGCGCATGTTGCGCGGCTGGAGCCAGCCGCTACGCGCCGAACGCACGCTTCATGATCGCTGCATAATCGAACTTCGCGGGCAACGTGCCGTACACGCGGCCCGTTTCGCCGCGCGCTTCGCCGGTAAATTGGAGCGCGCGCTGCAGACCTAGACCTTCGCCGTAGGCTTCACGATGCGCCGCCACGCGCGTTCCTGCGGCGCCCCGTTCGCTGTGGCGCTCTGCTCGAACGCGCCCGCGAGACACATGAACAGCAGCGTCGCGGCTTCGGACTCGAGCGCGAGATCGGCGAGCACGTTGCGCATCAGCGGCTGATCGGCGAGCCGCGCGCATCAGCGCCGCACTGCCGATCACGCAATCGAGCCGCGTGGTGTTCGCCATCTCGATGATGGTCGGCCCGCCGCGTCCTTCGTCGCCGATCATCACGCCGTATGCGTCGAGAAACTCCACTTCGCTGCTCGCGTTCGAGCGATTGCCGAGCTTGTCCTTCAGACGCTGGACCTGCCACTGCGTTCTTTGCGGCCGTCGGGCGTGAAGTGCGGCACGTAGAAGCACGATAGACTGCCTTCGTCGGCGGTG
Organism: Caballeronia sp. BR6202001591004; assembly: GCA_029439525.1. Lineage (GTDB taxonomy): Bacteria > Pseudomonadota > Gammaproteobacteria > Burkholderiales > Burkholderiaceae > Caballeronia. Next base: position 2,625 of record JAQFVJ010000027.1, on the reverse strand, counting down.
CACGCTAGCACCAGATGCGCGTCGCACTGCGGCGCGGAGAAGAACCACTTGTGGCCGATCAAGCCGATACTCGCCGCCGCGGCCGCCCGCGCCGCCCGGTCCGATTGCATGCGCGCGCGTGCGATTGCTGCGCACATCGGAGCCGCCCTGTTTTTCGGTCATGCCCATGCCGACCATCATCGAATGCTTGCCGGCGTTGAGCGGAATGTCGCGCGGATCGTACTGGCGCGACAGCAAGGGCGCGGCGATGCGCGCGAACAGGTCCGGCTCGTTGCGCAAGATCGGGATGCTCGCGAAGGTCATCGTGATCGGGCACAGCGATCCGGATTAGAGTTGTCAGTGCAGAAAGTAACCGGGACAGCTCGCGGCCATCGAACCGGCACGCGTTCGGCTCGAAGGGCAGCGCCTGCAAACCTGTGTGCCGCAGACGACGCAACAATTCGTGCCAGGCCGGATGGAATTCGAGCGTATCGACGCGCTCGCCGCGCGCATCGTGCGTGTTCAGTTCCGGCTTATGTCGATTGGCCAGATCGGCGAGTACGAGCACGTCCGGTTGAGTGAGCGCGAGGCCATCGCGGGACAGCGCATCGGCGTGCCAGCCCGCGCCTTCGCGCTCGACGGCCGCGACCAGCGCGGCATCGGCGGCGAAGGCGTTGTAGCCGCATAGCGGTGGCGTCTGGTTCGTGACGCCGTGAGTCCGGCCGAAGGGGGTGTTCGGCGTAGTCAGGCGTAGGCGAGGTCATCTCCGGTCTCCGGAGTGCGCGCGGCGTCATCGTCCGATGCGAGAACGACGGTGGCCGCCGCGGGCTATCTCGAATTCGACCATGATAAGCCGCTCTCGCGACTGGCAGATAGCGTGAGCGATTCGGTCGGCGTCCGCCGCACGCAAAGCGAATGGGTCATTTAGGCACAATCTCAAAATATCCTAGGCTGAGATAAATCCTGATTGTTCAGTCTTCACGATTTAACGAGAGAACCCCAAATCTATAATCGCAACGGCCTCAGTGGGCTGATGCAATTACGCTTTTCAGGGAAGTATCTCAATGAGCATTAATCTTAACCAGCTAGTCCAGGGCGCTTTGACCGAGAGCGTATTGCAGCAACTCGCCGGACGCGTTGGGTGCGCGCCGGCCCCCGCGCGCAGTCTGTTCGCGGCCATCATGGCGTCGCCCACCAACGCGCATATCGAGCAGGAATCGCCCCATTTCGTTGTTCATAACGAGGGCTTCAAGACATTGATCAAGACCAGCGAGCATGCCGACGGCGCGCTGACCTCGCACGAAAGCCTCAGTCTGCTGTCCGACCGCATCACCGAACACACCGGCGTCGCGACGAGCGCCACACGCACGATCTCGGGCATGGTCGCGCCACCGCACTGGGTGTGCTCAAGCGCTATTTCACGCAGCATAACGGCAACATCGGTCAGTTGCCGTTATGCTGCTCGGCCATCAGTTGCCGGTGGTGCGCGCCAACATGACCGACGCGTTTGCGAATACACTCGGCCTGGGCTCGGTCGGCGCGTTTCTCGCGGGCGGGCGTCGCGCCTGACGGCGGTATCGTCGCATCTCGAGCATCCGGCCACGCAACACGCAGCCGCATTCCCGCTGCAAGTGGAAACGCCGCCGCCGGTGGAACATCCCGTCGCGGAAGACAAACACAATCGCAAGGCGTGGATATAGTAGGTGTAGGCGGCGGGCGTCGCTGCGCTCGCGCTGTTCGCCGCGCTTGCGGCGCGCGGCTGCTCAACGGAAACGGCCCACATCAGGACGGCGCCGCCGATGCGAAGGCCGACGCCGCCGCATCCATCCCCACGCTCGCGCCCGGCAAGGCGTCGGTGACGATCGTCACCGTCGACGTATCCGGAGTGCCGACCTTCACGGCCACGGTCAATAGCAATGCAGAACGCCAACGCCTTATCGACACGATGTCGGCACGACTGGGCGCGGACAAGTTCCACGCCAACATTTCCGTCGGTCCGGACACCAAACCGGCGTCGTGGCTCGACAAGCTGGACGCGCTGATGCCCGTCTTCACCCAGGCGCAAGTTAGTATCGTCGGCGAGAAGGTCGAACTGAGCGGCAGCGCTGCGGACTCGAAATTCGACTGGCTGGGCAAGCTGAAGGCGTTGTTCGGCACCGGCTGGACCGTCGACACGAAGGATTCCCAAACCGCCGCAAGTGACGCGCAACTGGCCACCGTCAAGGACACGTCGGGTCGCGCCGAGTGCTAGCCGGCCAATCTCGTGCGCAAGCTGAACCTGAAACCGGTGAACTTCCGTTTCGGCGTGAACAAGCTGCCGAAAGCCTCGCTGAACGAACTTGCCCGGTCCGCACAGGTGCTGAAGGCGTGCGAGGGAGCGCCGAGCCGATCAAGTTGCGTATCGCCGGCTATTCGGACAACACGGGCAGACGCGCAATCAACCTTCAGTTGTCGAAGCAGCGCGCGGAAGGGGTGCGCGCGTATCTGATCAAGCACGGCGTCCCGGCTTCGGCGCTGAGCGCGGAAGGTTTTGGCGGCGCTGATCCGATTGCCGACAACAAGACGATCGCCGGCCGCATGGCGAATCGCCGCGCCGAGTTCAAGCTCGCGGACTGATCGGGCTGCCTTCGGGCGCGCCAGCGTGAA
>JAQFVJ010000026.1 GCA_029439525.1 Caballeronia sp. BR6202001591004 | reverse complement strand
GTAAAAGACTTCGATCGCAAGCTCATGCACGACATCCGCGAGCACAACAAAAATCCGAAGCCGATCAAGTGGAAGTATGACGATCCTTCGCCTCGGATCCACCCGGTGCCAAATCAATCACGCAGTTGACTAGGCGCTAACGTACGACGCCAGATCGTCCCGAATGTCGAACAGCTTTCGCAACTGATGCGCGACGCTCGCCTCGAAATTGTTGCCGATGCGCGGCACGTCCGGCAGGCGCTTGATAAGATCCGGATTCGCGTTGTTCATCATGAACGGATGCCCGGCCGTTTCCAGCAAATCGATGTCGTTCATGTTGTCGCCAAACGCGGCGCATTGCGCGGGGTTCTTGTCCAGCCGATCCAGCACGAAGAGCGCAGCGCGAGTCCCTTCGACACATCCGATGTCATCGCTTCCAGACAATCCGGCAGCGAGTAGGTGACGTACAGCGAATCGCCGAATTCGCGCTCGAGATTGGCCGCGGTTTCCTTCAGATCGGCCGGCTCGCCTATATACAGCACCTTCGCAATGTTTTCGCCGTCGTGCTCGCGCAGATCCCCATCACCTCGTACTTGAAGCCGAAATCCTGGTGGAAGACCAGCAATTCAGGCGCGTGACGGTCGATGAGCCACGCGTCGCGAACAGGTTGACGATCACGCGCCCGTTGCCGCCCGCGAGATCGGGCTGCACGAGACGGCGCACGGCGGCGGGATCGAGATTGCGCGCGTAGACGCACTCGTCGCCGGGCGCATGGACATGCGCGCCGTTCGACGTAATGAGATACCGACGCCGAGCAGATCGCGGATGCCCGCGACATCGCGGTAATGCCGTCCCGTCGCGATGATGATGGGAGCGCCCGCGCCGCGATCGCGCGGACGGTGTCTGCGGTGAAGGGGTCGAGCGTGTGGTCGCTGTGAAGAAGCGTGCCGTTGAGATCAGTTGCGATGACCGAATACATGACTGCCCTGTGTGAGCGGATCGAAGGTGCCGCGAGGCTCGATATTCTAACGCGCCTGTCCGGCGTCTCCATGTGCACGCCCGTCCCGAGCAGCTCGCGGCCGCCAGTTCGAGCGCGCCAGTAGCGGAATCGGCGCGTGGCGCGCGCATGCGTTCTCGTATGGACATCGGCACGAACGGCTCGTAAGGTGGCGGCGAGTCCGCCGCACAGCGCGACTGGCGTCCCGGCGGGATCGAGCGTCGTCACGAGCAGATCGATTTCCTCGCTCGCCTGCGCGAGAAGCCTGCGCGTGAACGGATGATCGCGGAATTCGAAAACCGTCCGTCGGCGCAAGCGTCGCGTACGCCGTCTGGTTCGCCGCGCATAGCCGAGGTTGTCACGATCCGTCACGCCGGTGCGGGCGAGCAATTCGCGCGACCACGCGTCTTCGGGCAGGCAGCCATCGAGCACGCGCTGAAGATGGATGACCGCGCACGCATGCCGAGCCACGCACCGCCCCCATCCAGCGAGGCCGCGTGCTCCCCGAGCCGAGCGCGACGATCACGCCCGGCTCGCCGCCGTGCGTGCCGAGGACGGTGGTGTAGGCGTCGCTTTCGACGGCGAGCGCGTGCACGTCGGGCGTGTGGTCGAGAAAAAGCCCACCAGCCACTCCGCGTTGTCCACGCCCGCACGCCCGCCTGCACGCGTCGCCGATGGCCTGCCACGCGTGCTCGACGCCGAGTCCGAGCCCGGACGGTCCGCCGCTCGCGCGGGCGAGTTCGTTGCCGTGAGCCTCGGCGAGGATCACGCGCGTGCCGCTTCCGCCGCCGTCGACGCCGAGCAGGAAGCCGTCGAACGGGATGTCAGTAGTCGATATTCATGCGCAGAAGCTTACCGGCGCCGGTCGCGCGCGCCAATCAGCCGAACGGACTAGCCATTCGGATTAGCCGTTCGGCTGATTGGTGCAAGTTCGGCGTTCCGCTATCCTGACGCGATCCAAAAACCGGGAATCCGCGATGAGCGATATCAAAACTAATACCGAAGCCACCCGCTGCGCCTGGGCTACGACCGACGCGATGATCGACTACCACGACCACGAATGGGGCGTGCCCTGTCGCGACGATCAGCATCTGTTCGAGATGCTCGTGCGAAGGCGCGCAGGCAGGGCTGTCGTGGTCGACCATCCTGAACAAGCGCGAAGGCTATCGCGCGCTTCGCTTCACGGAGAAGGACGTGGAGCGCCTTGTCGGCGACACGCGCATCGTGCGCAACCGCGCGAAGATCGAATCCGCCGTGCTCAACGCCAAGGCCGTCAGGGAGATTCAGGCCGAGCACGGCTCATTCGCGGATTTCATGTGATTGTTCGTCGGCAGCGAGCCGATCGACACGCTACGCAGCGCGAAAAACCCCACACCGGCGTCCACGCCCGAATCGGATGCGCTGTCCATGGCGCTGAAAAATACGGCTGCAAGTTCGTCGGCACGACCATCTGCTACGCCTTCATGCAGGCGACCGGCATGGTCAACGATCACGTCACGACCTGCGTCTCGCGCGGTGCGCAGAAAGCGAAACGCAGAAAATCGGCGACGAAGGCCGCGACTTGAGCCGAATCCGATGCGAAAGATTTTTGCTTTTTGGCAACATCCTTGAGCGTAAAGACTGACGCTAAGGGTAACTCCTGATGGCTGGCGGTTTTTTTGCAGTGAAGCACCCTGAAATCCGCCGTACATAAGGGTTTCCGGGTTTCCGATGCTTTTGCGGCACTGCACGAACGTGCGGTCCGTGTAAAAATGGCGTCCTCGCGTTCGCTGCCACACTTTTTACCGAGCGGAACCGTTAGTTATTACAATTAACGGTGATGGGCCGTACGTAAACAGGAGTGTGACGCGTCGCGAGCACAGGGCGCTGTAAAATCGGGGCTGGGAAAACCAAACGTCCTCTCCAAAAGCTGTATCCGGGAAGCGGAAGCATCATCTACCCAGTCACGCACGCGCGCAAACGGTGAGACCGCGCCGCCGACCGGCGCTGAAGGTGCGGGTTGCTCGAATACTTAACGCATGGCCGGCCGCTGCGCAGGGGAGAGAAAGATGAAAAGCCTGAACTTCCTGACGCATCAGGAGATTTTCAACAACGCGGTTCAGCATCTCTTCGTTCCGGGGCAAGCCGCGTTACTGCCCCACGGCGGCGTCTACCGCGGTTATTGTGGAGGCTGCCCGATCGGCAGCCTCATCAGGCCGCGCGATTACGTCACGGCGATGGAAGGCGTGCCCATCCGCTACCTCAACAAGGCGCCCGATCAGGTGCCCGGCCTACATGGATGTCGGCGTCGCGGCGCTCAAGCGCGCTCTGCTGCGTTCGCGCATCAACGTGTTCGATCCGAATACCGTCGAGTTGCTTTGCTGCCTGCAGAACGTGCATGACGTCTTCGGCAAATGGGAATGGCGCGAGCGTCTGACGGCCATCGCGCGTCAGTTCGGCCTGTCGGCCGAGCTTTTGAAAACCGCTGCTTGAATGGCGCAGGTGCAGGGATGTTGAGCCCTATTACGATGTTGACACCGAAGGACATTTTCGAGCGTGTGAGCACGCATCTGCTCGCGCAGAACGCAGTATCGGAAGACGAATACGGTTTCGTGCCGTCTGCGCAGCCCGGAAGGCCGCAAGTGCGCGATCGGCTTGCTCGTGTCGCAGATGAACAACGTCGCAGATGAACAACAACTCGCAGTATCTGACGCAGTTGTTCGGCGGGACCAACAGCGCCGGCGCGATGGCGACCAACAAGTCGTAATCGTCCGCGTCGAAACCGGAGAACCGCACAATGCAAACGAACACCGTGCTCGATCAGGTCTGGCGTCTGACGAAGGACATCGAACAGGCTACCGCCGTCAGCGAATGGGAAAAGAAAAGGCCGCGGAGCCCGGCGCAAGCCGCTCACGCAGTCCCTGACCGCGGATCTTGCCGGCCGAGGCGCTGTCGATCGTCCGCGAGATTCAACGCATCGATCAGCAGATCGCCCGGAATGCCGGCGTCGCGCAGGACGAACTCACAGCCGAGTTCAGGCGTCGATGCGCTCCGCGCGCGGCTGCTAGTATCAGCAGATCGCGCGTCTCTGAGCCGCTTTTCAGCCTCCAGAGCGCGTAGGCAATCTGCTCGACGCGCATGCGAAGGGCATCGACTTCGTGCTGGCATGGCAAGGTCTCGGCGCGGATGTCGGAAGTGGCCCGACGAAGACCTCCACTGTCTGGGACGATTTCGGCATTCCGCTGCTGTCGATCCACAGCGAGCATCCTTCACACTTCACACGCACCGGGCAACCATAAGGGCAATGTCGTCCTGGGTTCGCCACCTGTTATCAGGCGCCTTCGTTCGCTTCTTTCGCCAACCGGTATATTCCGCGCCAGCATCCGGCAACGTACCTGCCGTTTCTTTCCGGTGCTGTTTCCGGATGCGGTGAAAGACCATTTCGAGGGCGACTTTTTCGTGCTGCCCAAGGCCCAAGAACCGTGACGACAACGCCATCCTATTCGATTCGTGGCGTCACGCGTCGCAGCATCGCACGGGCGCATTCCTGCTCGCCGCGTCCGACGCGATCATCAAGGAGTTCGCCAACGGCAACCGGCGCAACCACCATGACGTGATCGAATCGCTGCTCGACGTCCCGACCTTGCTCGCGCTTCAGGCGGAACTGAGCGCCGATTCGGAACTGCTCGTCCTTTTTTCTGATTGGCTCGAACTGGCCAAGCGCGTCCTTGCTCGGGAACGAGTTGGGTGAGCTGTTCTTCCACGGCACGCCAGGTTCGCTTGCCGACAAAGGCGCGACAAATCACCCGCGATCCGGCCGCGCACCGCGCGCAGCCGCGATTTCGCGAAACAATATCGCACGCATTTCTCGTTCCACAACTTCCTGAAATGCCTCGAATCCGTTGCCGCTACGGTTCGGCCACGCTGATGCAAGCCGTTGACGCTCCCTGACCCTTCGATACCGTGAGTTCATCCCTCTCCCCCGCGCAAGCGACTCTCGAACGCGCTGGAGCGCAGTCGGTGCTGTGCGCCCCGCAACCTTCGCGTCAACGTCTGGCGCAATCACGCGATCGAGCCCTTGCTCGCGCTCTCGCAACCGGTTTCTCGGCTGGGGCCGTTGCCACGCCGATTTCGTCGTCGGTGACTACGACGGACACGCTCATGTTTGGCCGGACATGAGGAGGCGGACGTCGAGCTGCTATGGCTGCAGCGGTTACGATACCGCCAGTCCGGCGGCATGGCTCGGTTGGCTGGAGTCGCGCCTGACGGCGCTTCGCGCGGTGAGCCACGCACCCATCGTCATCGCCACCTGGCTCGACGACGCCGACATGCACGCCGAAGCGCAGCAGCTTGTGCAATCGCTTCCCGGTGTCCATTTCGCCGATCTCGCAAAGATCTGCATCGATGCCGGCGTGAAGCTCATCGACCGTCGCACCGCGTCGCTGGCGGGCACGCCGCTCAGCAGCGCCGCCCAGCTCATCGCTGCTCGCGCGCTCGCCTGTCACTGGTTACCGGGCGCGGCGCTCCCGCCAGTCAAGGCGGTTGCGTTCGATTTGGACCACACGCTGCACGCAGGCGTATTAGGCGAAGACGGCGCAAACGGCGTTCGGCTCGAGGCCGGCCATCTGGCCCTTCAAAAGTTTGCGAACGCCCTGCGCGACCAGGGCGTGTTTCTTGCTCTGGTGTCCCGCAATGAGGAGGCGAATGTCCGGGCGCTGTTCGCGGGACGCGACGACTATCTGCTGGAACGACTTTTCGGTCACGTGCGTGTCGTGGGGCGACAAGGCCGCTGCGCTCGCACAAGTGGCGCAGGCTCTGAACATCGCACCAGACGCGGTGCTTTTCGTCGACGACAATCCAGGCGAACTCGCCAATGTGGCCGGGCGGCTTCCCGACATGCCGTCGTTGCTGGCCACGCCCGACCCGTTTCTTACGCTTCGCGCGCTTGAGCACTTTCCCGGCCTCTGGCGCTGTGGACGATCGGCGCGGACGATGCCAAGCGCGTGCGGGACATGGTGGCGAACGCGGAACGTAAGATGCTACAGAGCGACGCACAGAACGTAGCCGATTATTTCCGCACCCTCGACGTGCGGCATGACATCACCGTCGAAGGTCACGCCTTCAGGCTACGCCCGATTGGCGATCCGGATGCGGCGCTCGTCGTCCAGTTACGCAACGACACGAAACTGAACCGATATCTGCACGCCGGCGCGCCCGATGTGCCTGCCCAATTGAAATGGTTCAGCCAGTATTACTTACGCGCGTGAGGACGACTATTACTTCGTGGTCGAACGTCGCGACAACGGCGCGGCCGAAGGACTCGTAGCCGTCTACGATGTCGATGCATCCGACGCGAGCGCGCAGTGGGGACGCTGGCTGCTGCGGCTCGCTCGCGGCGGTGGAGAGCGCATGGCTCGTCTATCGGGCGGCGTTCGAGGTGGCTGGTCTGAATCCAGTCTATTGCCGTACCGTCGCGAAGAACGCGCAGGTCGTTTCGTTCCACGACTCATGCGGAATCGTCGCACGCAAGGTTTTGCCGGCGCACTTTGACTTGGGCGGCGAGCCGCTCGACGCAGTCGAGCATCGTGTCGACAGGTAAAGCTGGAGCGCGCTGGCGCAACGACTGGACAAGCTGGCGCAGGCGACCGCGAGGAAAATCAATCGTGTCTGAGCACGTGATGCCGCAGGGCATGCCGTTGCGAAGGGTTCGAATTTCACCACATGGGTTACGCGACGAAGTCCATCGGGCAGGAGCGCCGATGCTTCGAGTTCGTGAAATATCCGCTTGAAGGAGAGAGGTTTTCGTCGACCCGGTTCAGGGCATCAGCGGCTGCTTATGACCGGGCCGGAGCCGCGCATCGAACTGCCCGAAAATCTGCCAGAATCAGAGACACTGACGCCGTAGCTGAACGCCGGCGTGAAATTCTTACCACTGCGCGTATTGGGTCGACTCGACCGATGCAGCCATAGCATGGGCGCACACGCAACGTGCGAAGGTGACGGTCCAACCGGTGGCGGCGCTTGCCTTCGGGGGCGGCTGATCAGCTTCGGTTGCGCAACGGCTTGATGATGGAGTTCATCGAGCGGCATGTGCGCATGCCCGGGACCGATGTGAGGAACGACTGAAGTACTGTGATGAGTCGAGCCTAAAGTTTTCGCCCCATCGGCCGATAACCGATTTAAGAACAACAAGAACAACGCGTTTATGACGCGCTGCTTTGCTCTTGATGCCCGCCTCGTGCGGGCATTTCTTATCGGGAAATGGTTTTTGGGGAAACCAATGCGCAATGCCGGTACGTTTACTTAGCGGCAGGTCTATCTCGGCACACGCGGAGGAAACCCTAAATCATAAACCCATAATCCAAACCCAAAATACCGCTTGGCATTCCTTTACACTGCACCAAAAAAGCGAAGCGCCTCAGGCCAAACTACGAAGCGCTCGCCCCCGCCTACCTCATCGCCCGAGAGTCAACCCCAGATAAGCTGCATACAACACCCCATTCCCCAACAACACCCAAAGCACCACCCCATTCTCCCGAGAATTGACCCTTAGCCACGCCGCCGCCGCCAACGTAATCAACACCCCCGTCAGCACCTCCACCCGCGTTTCCCAAGGCGTTGACATAATCCCGATCGCCGGCAGCAACGTCCCTTGAAACACCATCGCGCCGGTGATATTCCCGAACGCCAGCGTATCCTTCCCGCGCCGTGCCCACATGATGCTGTTCACCTTCTCCGGCAACTCCGTCGCAATCGGAATGATGATGAGCGACAGCAGCAGCGCCGATATCCCCAGCACATGCGACACGCCCTGCACGCCATGAATGAAACCCTTCGCGCCGCCCACCAGCAGCACGATGCCGATCAGAAACTGCAACATGATCGACCCGAGCGTCGTCTTCAGCCCGACACGCGAAATGAACAACGTCTCGGGCGCTTCCGTCCCGTGCCCGTTTTCGACGAGACTCGCGGATGCCCTGAACGTCGACACCACATACAGCAGATACAATCCCACCAACCCGAGCGCGAACAACGCCCGCACCGGCCACGCATGATGCGGAACGAACATCGCGCCGCAAGCGATCAGGAACGCGAACAAAAAGAAGTTGAGATCGCGCGTAAAACCCGAGCGCTCCGGCTTCACATGCCCGCGCAATCCGCGCGACCGGATGATGGCCAGCGTCATCAGAAATGTGGAAAGCGTCGCGAGCATCAACGGCGCGCCGAGAATCGCGCCAACGCCAATTTCTTCGTTTACCGCGCGGCTCGTCGTGCCGCCCAACAGCGCGATGATCGGCACCGTCGTCTCTGGCAACGCCGTGCCGACGGCCGCGAATAGCGAGCCGGTGACGCCTTCGGAAATGCCGAGCCGTTCGCCCAGATGTTCGAGCGCGTTAGTGAAAAGTTCGGACGCGATCAGGATGACCGCGAGCATCAGGCTGAGTTCGAGAAAGAGCATCGTCATGCGGCACCCCGCACGAATCGATACAACGAAAGAAGGGCACGCAAGTGCGCGAGAGATGGATTTTGTAGTTTTGGGGACACGATGATTCCACGGCCGGACGTCGACGAACCACGATACACCACGCGTCGTCCGCCCAGGAACGGCATGACACATCGATGGTCTCGCCAAACCCGACCGGTCGAACGCGCCACGGCAACGATAGAGTACGTTGACCGAGGATGTTGACGCGTTCTCCTCCCATTGCGGAAGGAAGGCTACTCCCCAAAGACGGAAACAAGTATAGCTTAGCATGTCAGCTTCGGCAAGCCTTGTAAGCCTTCGATAAGCCGAACGGCATAAGCATATGAACATCGGATCGTTGTCATATGACGATCATTTCGCTAATCTAGCCTAGTCGCCCGGGCCGCGATAGCTTGCATCGTTAATGGCGCTCATCGCTCAAAAGCGCACGTCATACCCACGACACAATAACGAAACCTTGTGTGACTCCGGTCACGGGAGATCCCATGCGTCTGAAACTTCTCGCTGCCGCATCGCTCGTCACGCTCGCCGCCGCGCCGCTCTTCGCGCAGGCCAAGCCGCTCACCGTCTGCACCGAATCCAGCCCGGACGGCTTCGATGTCGTGCAGTTCAATTCGCTGGTGACGACCAACGCGTCGGCCGATGTCATCTTCAATACGCTCGTCTCCTACGACAAAGCCCAGAAGAAGGTCGTGCCCGCGCTCGCCGAGAAGTGGGGCGTGAGCAGCGACGGCCTCACCTACACGTTTCATCTGCGGCCGAACGTGCAGTTCCAGACGACCGACTACTTCAAGCCGACGCGCTCGCTCGATGCCGACGACGTCGTCTTCACGTTCTCGCGCATGCTCGATGACAGCAATCCGTGGCACAAGGTCGCGGGCGCGAGCGGTTTTCCGCACGCGCAGTCGATGGGCCTCGTGAAACTCATCAAGGCCGTTACCAACGGCGATGACCACACGGTGAAGTTCGAACTCAACGAGCCGAACGCGACCTTCGTGCCGATCCTGACCATGGGCTTCGCCTCGATCTATTCGGCCGAGTACGCGGACAAGCTGCTCAAGGCCAACCAGCAGGTCGATCTGAACGCGAAACCCGTCGGCACCGGCCCCTTCCAGTTGAAGAGCTACACGAAGGACGCGGTGATCCGCTACGACGTGAATCCGACCTACTGGGGACCGAAGCCGAAGATCGATCGCCTGATCTACGCGATCACGCCCGACGCTACCGTGCGCGCGCAGAAGATCAAGGCGGGCGAATGCCAGATCGCGCTGTCGCCGAAGCCGCAGGACGTCAACGATGCGAAAAAGGACAAGTCGCTCAAAGTCAGTGAAAACCCCGCATTCATGACGGCGTTTGTCGCGCTCAACACTCAGAAGAAGCCGCTCGACAATCCGAAGGTGCGTCAGGCGCTGGACATGGCCTTCGATCGCACGACGTACATGAAGACCGTGTTCGACAACACCGCCACGCAGGCGGTGAATCCGTATCCGCCGAATACCTGGAGCTACGACAAGAGCATCGCCGCATACAAGTACTCACCTGACGACGCGAAGAAGCTGCTCGCGAGCGCGGGCATCCCGAATGGCTTCGACACGACGATCTGGGTGCGGCCGAACGGCAGCGTGCTGAATCCGAATCCGAAGGCAGGCGCCGAGTTGTTGCAAGCCGATCTCGCGAAGATCGGCGTGAAGGCGCATGTGAAGGTGATCGAATGGGGCGAACTTATCAAGGAAGCCAAGCAGGGACAGCACGACATGCTGTTCATGGGCTGGGCGGGCGACAACGGCGATCCGGACAATTACCTGTCGCCGCTGTTCAGTTGCAACGCGGTGAAATCGGGCATCAACTTCGCGCGCTTCTGCGATCAGACGCTCGACAAACTGATCGCCGACGGCAAGACCACGGCCGATGTCGCCAGTCGCACGAAGTCCTACGACGACGCGCAGAAGATCATCCACGATCAGGCGTTGTGGATTCCGCTCGTGTATCCGACGGCGTCCGCGATCACGCGTACGAACGTCAGTGGATATAACGTGAGTCCGTTCGGGCGCGTCAACTTCGGTGCGACGTCGGTGCAGTAAAACCAAACCGCTCAGGCCGGTGCGAAGCAGATCACGCCATCGTCGCCGGTCTGACGCGTAGGTGTGCCGTCGAGCCACAGCAGATTCAGATGCGCGAGCGCCTCGCCGAGCGCGAATGTCATCTGATGGATATTGAGCTTGCGCTTGAACATGATCGGCACGATATCCGCTGCGCTGCACGTTTTCTCCGCGCACGCTTCGCGCACTTCCGCGAGCCGCGCGCGATGGTGATCCCGCAGTTGCCCGATGCGCGTCTGCCGCCGCGAAACGGCTTGCCGTGCGAGGGCAATGCAAGCGTGTCGGCGGGTATCGTTTCGTAGCGTCCGAGCGATTCGAGATACAACGCCAACGGATTGCCTTCCGGCTCGATCGCGAACACCGACACGTTTGTCGAGATGCGCGGCAGCACCATGTCGCCGAAAATCAGCAGCTTGTCCTTCACGCAATAGAGCACGCTGTGTTCGGGCGAATGGCCATAGCCCGAGACGACTTCCCATTCGCGCTCGCCGATTCCGATGCGATCGCCGTTGCGAATGCGCCGATATTCCTGCGGCATCGACGGCACGAGCGTTGGGTAATAGCTGGCGCGCTTGCGCAGTGCGGCGAGCGATTCTTCATCCGTCAGACCGTGGTCGCGAAGTGCAGCGCCGCGCGCTCGCCGCCCGCGTTCGAGCCATCGCCCGCAGCCATCACGCGGCCCATCGCATATTCCCCGAGCGAAATTCACAGGCGCACGTTCCAGCGCTTTTTGTCGCCGCCGTTGCAGATCCAGTCCGCGAGACTGAGATGATCCGGATGACAATGCGTGACGATCACGCGCAAGCACCGGCAGACCATCGAGCGCACTGTCGAATACTCTCGTTCGAAATGCCGCAATCGACCACGGTCCAGCCTTTTAAGCCGTCGATTTCATCGCGCAGCAGCCAGAGATTGATGTGATCGAGCGCGAACGGCAGCGGCATGCGCAGCCACATCACACCCGGCGCGACTTCCTTCACGTGGCTCGCTTCCGGGCAGCGCATCAGCGAACACATAATCGAGCTGATGTTCGAGTGCGTTTATTCGTGCGATGTCTCCGGATGCGCGCCGCATTGCAATTTGCTCGTTGCAATCCCGGCAGGTTGACGATAACGTAAAAGTCTATTCCGTTGCATGGACTTTTGCGCCCGACGCCAGCGATGACTCGACCCGCTCAACCAACGAATTTCACCATCACCGATCGCGCGCGCGAATTCGACGTGACGCCGCGCGCCATCTCCGCTTCTACGAAGCCTGCTTGCGCCCACGCGCGAAGGCGCGAACGGCTTGCGGCGCGTCTATTCGGCGCGCGATCGCACGCGTCTGAAGCTCACCTTGCGCGGCAAGCGGCTGGGCCTCACGCTATCGGAAATCCGCACGCTGCTCGATCTGTACGATTCACCGACCGGCACCACCGCGCAACTCAAGGCTTTCGTGGAAACGATCGCCGCGCATCGCGAAGTGCTGGAGCGTCAGCGGGAAGATCTGGACACGACGCTCGTCGAACTCACCGCGTACGAAGAGCACGGCCGCGCGTTGCTCGCGGCGGGCGCGGACAAACGGAGCCGCGCGGCAAGCCGAAAGCGGCGTGACTTAAGGACTCAGGCGCCGACGAACTACGACGTTTCGCGCCGGTTCCTGATGAACAGGACACACGGGCCTCACAGGCTGAACCATCATGAACGACATCAAAGATACTAATCCCCTCGCCCATCTTTTCGCCAACAACGAGCAATCGGTCGCGCACAAGCTCGGCGAAGACAGCGACTTTTTCAATCGGCTCGCGCATCAGCAGACGCCGGAGTATCTGTGGATCGGCTGCGCGGATTCGCGCGTGCCCGCGAACGAGATCATCGGCTTACCGCCGGGCGAAGTGTTCGTGCATCGGAATATCGCGAACGTGGTGGTGCATTCGGATCTCAACGGTTTGTCGGTGATCCATTCGCTGTCGATTTGCTGAAGGTCAGGCGCCCGCGCGTCAGGCGGCGCTGGGCGCCGGATTGCCGCTGTCCGTGGGCAGCATGACCGTCAACAAGATGTGCGGCTCGGGCATGCGCGCCGCGATGTTCGCGCACGACATGCTACTCGCGAGTTCGGCGGACGTGATCGTTGTGGGCGGCATGGAAAGCATGACCAATGCGCCGTATCTGTTGCCGAAGGCGCGTGGCGGCATGCGCATGGGACACGGGCAAGTGCTCGATCACATGTTCCTCGACGTGCTCGAGGACGCATACGACAAGGGCCGTCTGATGGGCGCGTTCGCGGCGAACTTCGCATCGTCGTACGAGTTCTCGCGCGAGTCGCAGGATGCATTCGCGGTCGAATCGCTGCGGCGCGCACAACGCACGAACGAGGATGGATCGTTCGCATGGGAGATTGCTTGCGCCGCCGCCGGTCCCCGTGCAGGGCCGCAAGGGCGAGACGGTCGTGGAACGCGACGAGCAGCCGTTCGGCGAACATCGAGAAGATTCCGTCGCTCAAGCCGACCTTTGCGAAGGACGGCACGGTGACGGCGGCGAATTCGTCGTCGATTTCGGACGGCGCGGCGGCGCTCGTGATGATGCGCGAATCGACGGCGAAGCGACTGGGCGTGATGCCGATCGTGCGGATCGTCGGGCACAGCACGTTCGCACAGGAACCTTCGCTGTTCACGACGGCGCCCGTCGGCGCGATCCGCAAGCTGTTCGAGAAGAACGGCTGGCGCGCGTGTCGATCTGTATGAGATCAACGAGGTGTTCGCTGTCGTCACGGTGGCGGCGATGCGCGAACACGATCTGCCGCACGACAAGGTGAACGTGAATGGCGGCGCATGCGCGCTCGGGCATCCGATCGGCGTGTCGGGGCGCGAATTCTGGTGACACTGATCGGCGCATTGAAGGCGCGCGGGTTGAAGCGTGGCGTGGCGAGTTTGTGTATTGGTGGCGGGGATGCGACGGCGATGGGGGGAGGTGGTTTGAGTTTTGGGGTGGCCCGGACGGGCCGCACTCTGCTACTCGAAGGGATTGAATACTTCGACGCCGAGTCCTGCGAAGTCCTTGATGTTGCGTGTCACGACGGTCAGATTGCGAGCTATGGCCGTGGCCGCGATAAGCTTGTCCAGCGCATTTTCTGAATGCGGTACGCGAAGGCGCGCCCATAGCTCACCGATCTCTTTATCCACGGCGAGAATGTCCTCTGTGTACTTTTGCAGTGTTGCTTGCAACCCACTTCTCGAGGCTCGCAGCCTGCAGGTCATCGTGTTCTTGTGACGTAGGGTATAGACTACGCGTCGAAGTTCTCCCACCGTGACAACGGATATTGTCCGTCGAGTTCGACCTGACGAAAACACGCCTGAACGCCGGTGTTGACCCGCTTCTTATTCGTCTCGCTGAGAACGTTCGTATCAGCGATGTACATTCAACTCTCCGTTCGCCGTGCTCCGGAGAAGCTCGTCGAGGTCGATATCCAGATTGGCGCCATTCATGAGCACCCGAATCTGGCTTCGGTACATCTCCTCCAGATCCTCACCCGCCTGGCGCCGCGCCTCAAGCTTCCGCTCGTCTTCGCGCCTGACCCGCTCCTGTAAATCCCGCAACCACTCCGGATCGATGTTCGGCGGCAACGTTGCCTTGTATAATTTGCCCATAAGCATGTTCCTCCTTCGTTATTAAAGATGATATAATTTTACCCGATTTATTAAGCATACCTAATCATAAGGACGACATAGGCGAACCGGCAACTGCCCTGCATCCTCTGATCCTACAAATCCACAAATCCACAAATCCACAAATCCACAAATCCACAAATCCATTTCCCCCCCGCTCGCGCTATAGTTGAGTTGAACCCACCTCCACCGAACGGAACCTTTCGCCATGAAAACCGTATTGATCGTCGGCGCGTCGCGCGGCATCGGCCACGAATTCGCGCGCGAATATGCTCGCGACGGCTGGCGCGTGCTCGCCACCGCGCGTGACAAGACGTCCCTCTTCGCGCTCGACGCGATGGGCGCGCAAACCTTTTCCGTCGATGTCACGCAGCCCGAGCAGATCGCATCGCTCACCGGGCAGTTCGACGAGGAACGGCTCGACGCTGCCATCATCGTATCGGGGGTCTATGGTCTGCGCACGGAAGGCGTCGAGCCCATCGGCAAGGAAGACTTCAATCAAGTGTGCAAACCAACGTGCTCGGCCCGATGCAGCTGATTCCCGTGCTCCTGCCGCTGACTGACGCCGCACAAGGCGTGCTCGCGGTCGTGTCGAGCAATATGGGCAGCATCGGCGCGAGGCAAGCGGCACGACCGGCTGGCTCTATCGCGCGAGCAAGGCGGCGCTGAATTGCGCGCTGAAGGTGGCATCGCTCGAATCGCGGCACACGGCGTGCATCGCGCTGCATCCGGGCTGGGTGCGCACCGAGATGGGCGGGCCGTCGGCGGCGATCGATGTCGCGCACAGCGTGTCGGGCCTGCGCGATCACCCGCGCAGGCCCGACACGCTGTGCGCGATCAGTTCAACGGCAGCTTCGTGCCGTACGACGGCACGAAAATCGAATGGTAAACCATCCAAACCCAAAAGGAACCGAACGTGACTTATCAAGTGCATGGCCTGTCGTCCTCGGGCAACTGCTACAAAGTGCGCCTCGTGCTGGAGCAACTAATTCTGCCCTACGTCTGGCACGAAGTCGACATGATGGCGGGCGCCACGCGCACCGACGCGAATCACGAGGAAGTGGAATTCGTCGCGCGCTTCAAGGTGGACGGCCGCGCGCATCGGCTACATGAAGCTAGTCGCTTCACACGAAACGAGGTCAGCCACTGGATCTATATCGATGGAGACATCAAAAATAAGTAAAGAATTTCTTAAAAAGAAAATCGGCTAATGCATGTATTAATTTCCTGAACTAATCCTTTCAGATTAAGCAGTTACGGGGTTACTCCTTATTGTGCGCTGCAATTTTGGACGGTTAATCTGTGTCGCATGCCAGAGCGCTGTCATGTCCGTGCTAGGCTCTCGTAGCGAAGCCCCGTTTTGAAGCCAATTGTCATGCCTGTTCAGGGCATGACTCCCGGAAACCCGCATTCGATACTGCTCATCAGCAGCAGCGCGATAGGTTTGTGACTTCGAAATCTGACGTTAGCAGACGTTTGAGGTTACGCCGAATCAACGGATGAATCGGAAGCGGTTGGAGTTTTCGGATGGCGATCGGAAACTGGTTGGTCGGATGCAGCATGGCGATTTCGCTCGCGACGTCGTTGGTTATGTCCGTTGCGAATGCCGAACCGATCGGCGGAGTGCGCGCTTCCGAAGGTCTTCAGGCTCCCGTGTTCATCCAGATTCCCGATGCGCTCGATCGGAGCCTGCCGGTCGTCGGCAATGCTCTGAACGAAGCCGTCATCCAGATTCCGGAAGGCGACATCTCGCTCGAAACTACCGTCTTCAAGCCGGACGGCGCGGGCCCGTTCCCGATGATCGTCTTCAACCACGGTAAGCTGCCCGGCGACTCGCACGCGCAGCCGCGCAACCGGCCCGTCGCGCTGGCGCGTGAGTTCGTGCGTCACGGCTATGTCGTCGTGGTGCCGAACCGCCGCGGCTTCGCAGGTTCGGGTGGCACCGACGCAGGCCACGGCTGTGATGTCGAAGCCAACAGCTACTCGCAGGCGAAGGACGTCGCCGCGACCGTTTCGTATATGAGCGAGCAGCCTTATGTCGACAAGACGCACATCGTCGTGACGGGCACGTCGCACAGCGGCCTGACGACCATTGCCTACGGCGCGCGCGAAGGCTATCGCAACTTCCTGAACCAGTATTCGAGCCGCGCGTTCGCCGTGTCCGATTCGGGCGCGTGGTCGTGGGCTGAAGGCGGTGACGATCCGATGGCTGTCGCCATCGCAAGTTGCCAGAAGCAGAGCCGCGATCCGTGCCACCTGTACGCGGTGAACAACCACGTCGTCTGGAGAACGATCAGCTCGGGGGGCACGCAAACCACATCGCGGTGATCGCTGCTCGCAAGCAAACTCAGACAAATTTCGAAACGCCGGCCTTGCGCCGGCGTTTTTGCATTCTTCGGCCGAATTCCCGTCGATTTGCGCGGAGTTAGCGACAATAGCGTTTTTCGCCTTTCCGATGCGCGTGCCTGCCTCATAAGCCCGCCGAATGACGAAGCGCACGCGTCTTTTAGTGATAATAAAATAGCGCAGTTCTCTCCGCAACGCAGGCGATCGACACCTGCCCGATGTATCCGGCCCGCCGCGCGCGGGCATGGGAGCCGTTTTTGAACACAGAAGCCAATCAAAACTGGGTCGTGCGTTCGCTCGCCGCCGTGTGGCATCCGTGCACCCAGATGAAACATCACGAGCGCGTGCCGCTCGTGCCTATCGCGCGTGGCAAGGGCGCGTGGCTCTTCGATCCCGACGGCCATCACTATCTCGATGCGATCAGTTCGTGGTGGGTCAACCTGTTCGGCCACGCGAACGCTGACATCAACCGCGCGCTGAAAGATCAGCTCGATACGCTCGAACACGCGATGCTCGCCGGCTGCACGCATCAGCCGGTGGTCGAGTTGTCGGAGTGTCTGTCGGCGCTGACGAAGCACACGCTCGGTCACGCGTTCTTCGCGTCCGATGGAGCGTCCGTCGTCGAGATCGCGCTGAAGATGAGCTTTCACTTTTGGCGCAATCGAGGCGGCGTGGAGACGCGCGAGTTCGTGTGCCTTGCAAACAGCTATCACGGCGAAACCATTGGCGCGCTCGGCGTGACCGATGTCGCCATCTTCAAGGACGCTTACGATCCGCTGATCCATCATGCGCATGTGGTCGCGTCGCCGGCCGTGGTCGGCGGCGATGAAGCCATCGCCGCGATGCGCGTGCTGTTCGCGCAGCGCATCTGTCAGCGGTGATCGTCGAGCTGCTCGTGCAGTGCGCCGCCGGCATGGCGATGTACGACGCGTCGTATCTCACGCGCTTGCGCGCGTTGTGCGACGAATTCGGCGTGCAATCTGATCGCGGATGAAATCGCCGTCGGCTGCGGCCGTACCGGCACCTTCTTCGCGTGCGAGCAGGTCAACGTGTGGCCCGATTTCCTGTGTCTGTCAAAATGCATCAGCGGCGGCTATCTGTCCTTGTCGATCGTGCTCACGCGCGACGACATCTACGCTGCGTTCTACGACGACGTGACGCGCGGCTTCCTGCATTCGCATTCGTACAACCGGCAATCCGCTCGCGTGCCGCGCCGCGCTTGCGACGCTCGATCTGTTTGACAGCGCGAACGTGCTCGCCGAAAACCGTCGCAAATCGGCGCTGTTGCGCAAGGTGCTTTCGCCGCTCGCATCGCACAGTCGCGTGCGCAACATGCGCGAGCGCGGCACCATCTTTGCGTTCGATGTGGATATCGAAGACAAGACGTTCTCGCGCCGCTTCTTCGCCAATGCGCTGAAGCACGAGTTGCTGATGCGCCCGATCGGCAGGACGGTCTACATGATGTCGCCGTACATCCTCTCCGACGACGAACTTACGCTGCTCGCGAATCGCACGCGCGACACGCTGGACGCCACGCTCGCGGAGCGCGTCGCATGAACGGTAAAGACACCTCACAGGTGCTTTACGACACGCTGAACCGGGGCCTCGCCGATCTCGACACACGCGGCCTGCGACGTCGCCGCAAGACCATCGACGGCGTGTGCTCGGCGCACATGATCGTCGATGGCCGCAAGATCATTGGCTTCGCCAGTAACGACTATCTCGGCCTCGCCGCGCACGAAAGCATCCGCGCGGCGCTCGCGGAGGGCGCGTCGCTGTACGGCGCGGGCAGCGGCGGGTCGCATCTGCTCGGCGGTCATTGCGCGCGTACGCGATACTCGAAGAAGAACTCGCGGCGTTCTCGGGCGGTTTCGTCGACGATCCGCGCGCGCTCTATTTTTAGCACCGGCTACATGGCGAATCTCACCGTGCTCACCGCGCTTGCCGGACGCGGCACGCTGGTCTGATGCGCTGAATCACGCCTCGCTGATCGACGGCGTGCGGCTGTCGCGCGCGGAAACACAGATATCCGCATGCCGACATAGAGGCGCTCGCCGCCATGCTCGACGCATCGCGCGACGAAACTCATCGTCACAGACACGGTCTTCAGCATGGACGGCGATATCGCGCCGCTCGCGCAACTGGTCGAACTCGCGGAGAAGTACGGCGTGTGGCTCGTCGTCGACGATGCGCATGGCTTCGGGGTGCTTGGGCCGCAGGGTCGCGGCGCGCTCGCGGCGCTGGCCTTGCGCTCGAAGCATCTCGTGTATGTCGGCACGCTCGGCAAGGCGGCGGGCGTGTCGGGGGCGTTTGTCTGTGCGGATGCGGTCATCATCGAATGGCTCGTGCAGCGTGCGCGTCCGTACATCTTCACGACGGCATGCGGCTCGGCTGCATCAGTCACGCGCTGCTGATTGCCGAAGCCATTGCCGCGCGCGGCCTCACGCTCGCGGGCTGGGTCGCGAACCGCGTCGATCCGGACATGCTGTATCCCGACGAAAATATCGCAACACTCAAACAACGCATCGATGCGCCACTGCTCGGCGTGATTCCGAATCTCGCGTCGCGCGATGCCGCGCACGCAGCCGATCATCTCGACATCGGCCTTTTGACACATTCGCTTCAACAACAAGATTGAACCCATGAGCCAAGAACTTCAAAGCAAAACCCGCTGGCGCGTCGCCGATGTCGTTGCGCTCTACGACCTGCCGTTCAACGATCTGCTGTTCCGTGCGCAAACCGTGCATCGCGAACATTTCGATCCGAACGCGGTGCAGTTGTCCACGCTGCTGTCGATCAAGACGAGCGGATGCGAGGAAGACTGCACGTATTGCCCGCAGTCGGTGCATCATGACACGGGCCTCAAGGCCGAAAAGCTGATGGACCTCGACGAAGTGCTGAAGGCGGCGGAAATCGCGAAGGCGAACGGCGCGACGCGCTTCTGCATGGGCGCGGCGTGGCGCAATCCGAAGGGCCGTTACCTCGAGCCGATCAAGGATATGATTCGCGGCGTCAAGTCGATGGGGCTGGAAACCTGCGTGACGCTCGGCATGCTGGAGGCGCATCAGGCGCAAGGTCTGCGCGATGCGGGCCTTGATTATTACAACCACAATCTCGATACGTCGCCGGAGTTCTACAGTCAGATCATTTCGACGCACGTATCAGGACCGGCTCGACACGCTGGAACACGTGCGCGATGCATGCATCAGCATCAACGTGTGTTGCGGCGGCATCGTCGGCATGGGCGAATCGCGGCGCGAGCGCGCAGGGCTGATTTCCCAACTGGCGAACATGGAGCCGTATCCGGAATCGGTGCCGATCAACAATCTCATGCAGGTCGCGGGCACCGAGGCGCTGGATCCGTTCGAATTCGTGTGTACGATCGCGGTGGCGCGCATCACGATGCCGAAGGCGAGGTGCGTCTGTCGGCGGGACGCGAGCGGATGGATGAAGCGCTGCAGGCGTTGTGCTTCGCGGCGGGGGCGAATTCGATCTTCTACGGCGATCAGTTGCTGAGGATGAGCAATCCCCAGGCGGAAGCGGATCGCAAGCTGCTGGAACGGCTCGGCATGCGCGCGGAAGCAGTGCAGGATACGGGCGTGCAGCACGCGGAAAGATCGTGTGGTCATGCGCACGCGCAGGAACATACGCACTGAGCCGCGCGGCACTGTGTATTGACCACGCGAGTCATCGGGAAACGAGCCCCATGAAGATCATCTTCTACGAAAAGAACGCCGACATCGACGCCTGGCTGACCGGTTTTCGCCGCGAATTGCCCGAAGCCGACCTGCGCGTGTGGGAACCGGGTGACACGCAACCCGCCGACTACGTGATCGTCTGGAAAACGCCGCGCGAGTTGTTTGCGAATCGTCCGGACCTGAAGGCCTTGTTCAATCTGGGCGCGGGCGTCGATGCGATTCTCGAAGTCGAGCGCAAGGAACCCGGCACGCTGTCGCCGAACGCGAAACTCGTACGTCTGGAAGACACCGGCATGGCGCAATAGATGGTCAAATACGCGATGTATTGCGTGCTGCGCTATCTGCGCCGTTTCGACGAATACGATGCGTTGCAACGCGAAGGCCGCTGGGAGAAGCTGTCGCAACACGCGCGCGAAAACTTCACGGTCGGCGTGCTGGGACTCGGCGTATTGGGCAGCGAAGTCGCGAAGGGTTTGCTCGCGTTGGGCGTGCCGGTGCGCGATTACAGCCGCACGGAGAAGTCGATCGAGGGCGTATCGGTCTACGCCGGTCCCGCATAGTTCGACTCTTTCCTCGAGGACTTGAAGGTCATCATCAACCTGCTGCCGCACACGCGCCGGATACCGAAGGCATTCTGAACGCGCGCGTTTTCGGCAAGCTCGCGCGCGGCGAGCCGATCAGTGGTATCGTCGATTTCAAGCGAGGATACTGAGCGTAACGCCGCGTTCAGGACAGCGGCGCATCCACGCTCGTCGCGTCGGCGAGAAGGAAGCCTTCGTTACGCAAATAGCGCACGTAGACTTCGATCAGGCGGCCATAGTCGAGCGCGATACTCACGTCGAACTGCGCCAGTCGGCTAATCGTCCCGATCGATCGACCGGTATCGTCGGCCCCGTCCAGCTCGCCCGTGTAGAAGTCGCGCAGCAAGGCGAGACGTTGCGGGGGTCGAGGTCGACGAGACGCTCCTGCCCGCTTGCGGCGCTTCCGGCACAGTCTTCAGCCCGAGCTCGGCCAGCGAATCGAACCATTCGCGCTGTCCGAGACTGAGCGGATTCTGCAGATTCGCCACATGCAGCCCGGCGCGCGGATGCAAGGCCAGCGTGCAGATCGTCCGTGCGAGCACATCGACCGGCGTCAATCTCGATGGTTTGCCCGATCGACGGATACGCGCCGAGCTGCATACAGCCCTGATTGAACAGCCAGAAGTCATTGTTCCGGTAATTGCTGTAACCCGTGCGGCTATGCCCCGTGACATTGCCCACGCGCACCACCGTCGCCAGCAGGTCGAAAGCGCGGCTATACGCCGCCACCCGTTGCTCGCTCACCCACTTGCCGAGCAGATAGCCGTTGTCCGAATGAACGTGCCGAATCGATACGCTCCTCGACCCGTTTGTGCGCCCTCGAGCATCATCGGCACGGACAGGGTCGAGATGAAGCACATCGGCTTTCTGCGCACGCTCAGGCTCAGTTCGAGCAGCGCTTCCGTGCTGCCGACATTCGCTGCCTTCAGGCTGCCGTAGCCGTGCAGATGATGCACGAACGCGCCGCAATGCAGGATCACATCGCCGGTTTCGGCGAGACGCTGCCAGTCGGCATCGGCGAGACCGAGCCTCGGTTGCGCCAGATCCGCGCACAACACCTCCCGCGTGAGGTCGATCTTCAAGCAGGCGGCGCGCGCTTCATCGGCGAGACGCGCGCGACCTTCGCGACCTTCCTCAGCCGACGCAGAGCGCTGCAGGGAGAACACCTGCTGCACCTTGCGGCTCAGTTCGTCGAGCAGATGGATGCTGACGAAATCGCTCGCGCCGGTTAGCCACCACGTTCTGCATGCTCGTTTCGTCCGATGCGCGCCACGCCGGCAATGCACCGTCGATAGCGGCGAGGGACGCATCCGCGTCCGCGATGGCGCGCGCGATATCGTCCTGCTCGCCGCCCGCCGCCAGCGTCGCAATGGTCGGCGCGTGGTAGAACGCGGGCAGCGCGAATTCGATA
Source organism: Caballeronia sp. BR6202001591004 (assembly GCA_029439525.1). Taxonomy (GTDB): domain Bacteria; phylum Pseudomonadota; class Gammaproteobacteria; order Burkholderiales; family Burkholderiaceae; genus Caballeronia. The sequence goes on along the minus strand of JAQFVJ010000026.1, from coordinate 1,583 downwards.
CCTGTCTCGGCGCGCGCGTGCATGCGCATCGCGAGAATCGAGTTGCCGCCGAGATGGAAGAGGTCGTCTTCGCGCCCGACGCGGTCGATGTTCAGTAGCGCACACCAGACGGCGGCGATGCGAGTCTCCAGTCCCGCGCGCGGCAATCGATTTTGCCCGAATCGGACAGCGGCATGGCGTCCATCTTCACGTAGCGCGGGCGCCATGTAGTCGGGCAAGCCGACGGCGATGTTGCGCGCGCAGCGCTTCCTCGCCGACGTGTGCGCCCGCGCGCACCACGTAGTACGCAGCGATGTAGCGCTGCTCGCCTTCGCCACGCATCGCGCAGGCCGCGCTTTCCACGCCGGGCACGCTCGCGAGCCGGTTTTCGATTTCGCCCCCAGTTCGATGCGGAAACCCCGCAGTTTGATCTGCGCGTCGTTGCGGCCGAAATACTTGATCGTGCCGTCCTCCAGATAGCGCCCGAGATCGCCGGTGCGATACATGCGCGCGTAGGGCCGGTCGACGAAAGGATCCGCGACGAAGCGGCCGAGCGTCAGTTCCGGCTCGTTGCGATAGCCGCGCGAGAGATTCTCGCCGCCGATGCACAGCTCGCCGACCGAACCCGCCGGCGTGCGTTGCCTGTCGACATCGAGGATATCGTCGTATCCGGGCAGAGGCTTGCCGAGCACCCGCACGCGGGCTTCCGGCGCGATCTGGCCGGCCGTGGCCATCACGGTCGCTTCGGTCGGTCCGTAAAGCGAGAACAGGCGCGTCTGCTTCGCCCACCAGCGCGCGGCCGTTTCGTCGAGCGTGTCGCCGCCGAACGCGAGCAGTCGCAGGTTGGGTAGCGCGCGTCTGGGCAGGCCTTGCAGCAGCACGGGCGCCAGGATCGTATGCGTTATGCGCTCACGCGCGAGCAGCGCATGCAGCCTGTCGGGATCGCGCCGCGCATCCTCCGGCGCAATGACCAGCGTGCCGCCGTGCAGTAGCGCGAGGAATATTTCGAGCACGCTGGCATCGAAATTCGTCGATGCCACCAGCGTACTGATGCAGCCCGGCGCGTAATCGAGCGGCCCGGCCGCTCCCGCCACCATGCGCACGACGCTGTGATGCTCGATCAGCACGCCCTTGGGCTTGCCCGTCGGTGGGGTCGAGAAGGTCGAGAACTGGCGCACGCACGGTAGGTCCCGGTGGCTTCTCTCTTGCTTTCGCGGTGGGTCTCAATCCGGTTGCCATGATTACGTTTCCAGCTCCCGCCACCTCAAACGCAGCATGCGGTTTTCCCGCACTACGCTTTGCTGCCTGCTTCACGTCAAGGTTTATGTATGGGACCTATCATGCCGGGGACACTTTCAGCGCGGCAGCCCGACGAACCCGGTAGCCGTTGAACAGCTTCAGTTCGTCATATAGGCAGTGCCTACTCCACGTCTTCCAGCCGAAGCGCCGACGATTCCGGGATCGACCCACGTGGCGTCGAATCTTCTTCTCCACCCAGTCCTTGATGAAGCTGAAGCACTCCTTCGCTGGCATGTCCAACAGCGAAGTAATTCACCCAGCCTCGCAGCACCGGATTGATCAGTTACACTACCCGATCCACCGGC
>JAQFVJ010000025.1 GCA_029439525.1 Caballeronia sp. BR6202001591004 | reverse complement strand
GAAGACCGCCACCGCTTATGACCCGTACGCGGCACCCTGGGTTCGCCGTGGTGTTTCTGATGATCGCAGCCGGAAATTCCCTGCTCGGTCTTCTCACTTCCCGGCCCGCGCGCATGCTCGGCATCATGAGTTACAGCTTTCATCTGACGCACAACTTCGTGCTGTACCTGGCTTCTCGGTTGATCAACCATACGAGTGTCGCGTCCCTTTCAATTACCGCATACTGGATCGCGGCGGCGGCGGTTGTGGCCATCGTGACGACCGCTCTCTCGGCGCTCACTTACCGGTACATCGAGTATCCGTTTCTTTCGCTCCCGTTGCGGCAGAAGATCCGTCCCGCGTAACGACAAAAGGGCGGACAACCTCACGGTCATCCGCCCTTTTTATCGAAGCAGCCGCGTATTTATCGCGGCAACTCGCTCGCGCCCATCAAAAACGCATCCACCGACCGCGCGCACTGACGCCCTTCTCGAATCGCCCACACCACCAGCGACTGCCCACGCCGCATATCGCCCGCCGTGAACACCTTGTCCACCGACGTGTAATACGCCTTGTCGCCTTCGGTCGATGCACGCACATTGCCGCGCGCATCCTTCTCGACGCCGAACGCTTCGCACCGGCGACACCGGCTGCGTGAAGCCCATCGCCAGCAGCACGAGATCGGCCTTCAGTTCGAATTTTGAGTTCGGTACTTCCTGCATCTTGCCGCCCTTCCACTCGACGCGCACCGCGATCAGCTTTTCGACCTTGCCGTTCTTGCCTTCGAAGCGCTTCGTCGCGACCGACCAGTCGCGATCGCAACCCCTCTTCATGCGACGACGACGTGCGCAACTTGAGCGGCCAGTACGGCCACACCAGCGGCTTGTTCTCGACTTCGGGCGGCTGCGCGAGCAGTTCGAACTGCATCACATCCTTCGCGCCATGACGATTCGACGTGCCCACGCAATCCGAACCCGTATCGCCACCGCCGATCACGACGACGTACTTGCCCTTCGCGAGCAGTTGGTCCGTCAGCTTGTCGCCGGCATTGACTTTGTTCTGCTGCGGCAGGAATTCCATCGCATAGTAGATGCCTTCCAGCTCGCGTCCCAGCACCGGCAGATCATCACGCGGCGTTTCCGAACCGCCCGCGATCACCACCGCATCAAACTGTTCCTTCAGCTCGTCCGGCGTGATGGTTTCCTTCGCCGTGTTGGCGATGAACGCCGGCAGCGCTTCCTTGTCGATGAACACGTTCGTGCGAAACGACACGCCTTTCGCTTCCATCTGGCGCATGCGGCGATCGCGTCTTTCGACTTCTTCGCACCGAGCTCGCCCAGCGCGCGCTTATACTCCCATCGGGAAAACCTTGACGAACCGGCGTCGCAACGCATCCCAGTTCTCGAGCAGCGCCTTCGCGCGCGGCGATCCGGTAAACTGGAAGTGACGATCAATCCCTTGAGCAGCGCTTCTCGATCTTGCCATGCCACAGTGTGCGGTCGATTGTGCGTTCCTGTTCGGCCTGTTGCAGCACCGGATCGAGCGCGACCATCGCCTTGTTGCACTTGCCCGCGAACGAACCGTCCGGGTCGTACACGAAGGCGATGCCGCCCGACATGCCCACCGCGAAGTTGCGGCCCGTTTCGCCGAGCACGACCACCGTGCCGCCCGTCATGTATTCGCAGCCATGATCGCCCGTGCTTTCGACGACCGCCGTCGCGCCCGAGTTACGCACACAGAAGCGCTCGCCCGCCACGCCGCGGAAATACGATTCGCCTTCGATCGCGCCGTACATCACCGTGTTGCCGCAGATGATGTTTTCCTCGGACTTGCGCGGAAGTCGTTGGTCGGACGAATGATGATGCGCCCGCCCGACAGACCCTTGCCGACGTAGTCGTTGCCGTCGCCGACCAGATCCAGCGTGACGCCCTTCACGAGGAACGCGCCGAAGCTCTGACCCGCCGTACCCTTCAACTGGAATGGATGGTGTCGTCGGGCAGGCCGTCATGGCGGTACTTCTTCGCGATCAGGCCGGACAGCATCGCGCCGACCGTGCGGTTCACGTTGCGCACCAGCTGAATGAACGACACATGCTCGCCGCGCTCGATCGCCACCGTCGACTTCTCGATCAACACGTGATCGAGAGCCTTGTCGAGACCGTGGTCTTGCACATCGACGTGCTTGCGCGCGACTTCTTCCGCATCCGGCACCTGATAGAACAAGAACACGCGCGAGAAATCGAGGCCCTTCGCCTTCCAGTGTTCGATGCCCTTTCTTCATGTCGAGCAGATCGACGCGGCCGATCAGATCGTCGAACTTGCGCAGGCCGAACTGCGCCATGATTTCGCGCACTTCCTCCGCCACGAAGAAGAAGTTGACGACGTGCTCCGGCTGGCCGGAGAACTTCGCGCGCAGCACCGGGTCCTGCGTCGCGACGCCGACCGGGCACGTATTCAGATGGCACTTGCGCATCATGCGCAGCCTTCGACGACGAGCGGCGCAGTCGCGAAACCGAACTCGTCCGCGCCGAGCAGCGCGCCAATCACAATGTCGCGGCCGGTCTTCTCTTCATCTGACCATCGGCCTGCACGCGGATACGGCCGCGTAGACGGTTCAGCACCAGCGTCTGCTGCGTTTGCGAGACCCAGTTCCCACGGCGTGCCCGCATGCTTGAGCGACGACAGCGGCGAAGCGCCCGTGCCGCCGTCGTGACCGGCGATCACGACGTGATCGGCCTTTGACTTCGCGACACCTGCGGCAACCGTACCGACGCCGGCTTCCGACACCAGCTTCACCGAAATGCTCGATGACGAGTTCACGTTCTTCAGATCGTGAATGAGCTGCGCCAGATCTTCGATCGAATAGATGTCCTGGTGCGGCGGCGGCGAAATGAGACCGACGCCGGGCACCGAGCAACGCAGCTTGCCGATGTAATCCGACACCTTGTGGCCCGGCAACTGACCGCCTTCGCCCGGGTTCGCGCCCTGCGCCATCTTGATCTGAATCTGATCCTGCCGAGGACAGATACTCCGCCGTCACGCCGAAGCGGCCCGATGCGACCTGCTTGATCCTTGAACGCAGCGAATCGCCTTCCTTGAGCGGAATGTCGGTGATGATTTCCTTGCCGATGATCGATTGCAGCGTGCACCGTTTTTGATCGGAATGCCGCGCAGTTCGTTGCGATAACGCGCTTCGTCCTCGCCGCCTTCCACCCGTGTTCGACTTGCCGCCAATGCGGTTCATCGCGACCGCGAGCGTCGCGTGCGCTTCGGTCGAAATGGAGCCGAGCGACATCGCGCCGGTGGCGAAGCGCTTGATGGATTTCCTTGGCCGGTTCCACTTCGTCGAGCGGAATCGCGCGCGTCTGTTCGACCTTGAACTCGAACAGACCTCGGAAGGTCATGTGACGCTTGGTCTGGTCGTTGATGATGTGCGCGTATTCCTTGTACGTCTGATACGAGTTGCTGCGCGCCGAGTGTTGCAGCTTGGCGATCGCGTCCGGCGTCCACATGTGCTCTTCGCCGCGCACGCGGTATGCATACTCGCCGCCCGCGTCGAGCATGTTGGCGAGCACCGGGTTGTCGCCGAACACATCGCGATGCAGCGCAACGCCTCTTCCGCCACTTCGAAGATGCCGATGCCGCCGACCTTAGACGCCGTGCCCTTGAAATATTTCTCGACCAGTTCCGACGACAAAAATCTGCGCGCCGGTGTAGGACATGTACGTCGAGATGCCCATCTTCGACATGACCTTCAGCAAGCCCTTGCCGACCGCCTTCGTGAAGTTGTAGATGACCTTCTTGTAGATGACCTTCTCGGCCGACAGATCGCCCTTCAGCCCTTCGGCCATGTTGGCGAGCGTTTCCAGCGCGAGGTACGGGTGCACGGCTTCCGCGCCGTAGCCCGCGGGCAGCGCGAAGTGATGCGTTTCGCGCGCCGAACCCGTTTTCACGACCAGACCCGTACTCGTGCACAGACCGTGCGCGACGAGATGCGAGTGGATCGCGGACGTGGCGAGCAGCGCCGGAATCGCGACGTTGTCACGGTCGGCCTTGCGGTCCGACTCAATCAGGATGTTGTAGCCGGACTTGACGGCATCGACCGCTTCCGCGCACAGCGACGCGAGGCGCGATGCGTGTTCCTTCGGCAGGAAGATCATGCCGACCCGTATTCGCCAGCCGGCGGCAACGTCACGCCCTGCTTGGCCATTTCTTCGCGATAGAAGCCGTCCGGCACCTGAATCAGGATGCCCGCGCCGTCGCCCATCAGCGGATCGGCGCCGACCGCGCCGCGGTGGTCGAGATTTTCGAGAATCTCTTGAGGCCCTGCTGAATGATCTCGTGGCTCTTTTTACCCTTGATATGAGCGACGAAGCCAACGCCACAGGCGTCATGCTCATTGGCAGGGTCGTACATGCCCTGCACGGCGGGAAGCGAACCGACTGCCGGTTGCTGATGATCGTTCATGGGAACACCGTCTCTACTGTGAGGGACCAACTCGGCCGTTGAACCATTTTCTTGTGTGCCCGCGACGGAATTATTTCGACTGGATCGCCGCGAAGCCGGTCGTGCAGCGGGCGCGTTGCGCCGCAGTATTCCCCGGAAATCGAAATATACGCGACGAATCAAAGCGATGGCAAATAAACACTTGATAGTATGACACCAATTATCGATATGGTACAAAGATGCCTCATTTTTAATTGGCTCCACATTAAACCGACCCCAGAAAAACGGCGTCGCGGAAATCCGGGACGCCGTTCATTCTTCTGACCGAAACCTTTGCCACTATTTTGTTGGAGGGGTTTGCGGCGACTCGCGGACTTTGCGGGGCCGACCGCGCGGCAACGGCGACACGCGCCGGTTTGCCACGCGCGACGCCCATTCGCGATAGGCGTCGCTGCCGAGCACCCAGCCCTTGAGTGTCGCTTGCAGGAGACGATTTGCCTCGCGCTTGTCGAGCGGCTGGTCGCACAACTCCTTGTACGCGTGCTGCCGTTCGAAGGGCGTATTGCCGAGCGACCAGTAGAGCGGATGGTCGGTGATCAGCCCGTCGAGCGTCAGCCCGATGTGATGCCGATAGCTCGACCACTTGTACTCCTGCGGCGTCGCAGCAAGTCCCGCACGCACCGGCGCCATCTCGACGACACGTGTCGCCAGCAGAAAGTAACGCTCGCCCTCGATGACTGTCGCGCGGTAACGTCCCTCCCAGAGCGTGCCGCGCCGCATGTAACGGCGGTTGAAGTGCGCTACGTAACGGCGCCCGACTGCCTGCATCGCCTTGGGCAGGCTGGTTTCATCGCGCGGCGTGACAAGCAGATGCACCGCCTGCAGCATCAGCGCATAGGCATGGATGGAAAGATGAAAATCACGTGAGGCAGTCCTCAAGCAGTCGATGAAAAGCTCGTAGTCCTGGTCGTCGACGAAGGCAGCGTGCTGGTCAAGACTACGCAGTATGACATGCTGCGGCTGTTCGGGAACGTAGAGCCGCGCAAGCCGTGCCATTCTGGAGATTTCGTTGGTCGCGTTTGTGATACCCGGTTTGGAGGCCTGTTGTCGGAACCTCGCAATACGTAAAAGGCTGCTACTAGAGAAACACACATGGCAAGCGCCGTGCAATGCGCCCCAAATCCGCGCAACCCTAGGGAAAATGCTCTACGGCGCCGCTATGGTTAATGTGAAACGTTGTGTTCATAATGAGCGTGCTTTTTCGGAGGAGCACAAATTGAAAATAAAACAAGTCATCGTGGGAATCGCTGCGTTAGCGAGTATGTCGAGTACGGCATATACGCAATCCGCCGGGTCCCATCTATGCAACGGCAGGCTGGTTTCACTTTGCACTCGTCGACAGTAGCAGCCCGCTCAAATAAACTAGTATAGGTGGATCTCCCGTCGATATCAGCGTACCGGGTACAGGAGCTACAGGAGCCGGTATTTCGAGTTCGGACACCGCCGGCTTCACGCTCGGCTACTTCATTACCGACCCCATTTCGACCGAGCTCGAAATGGGTGTCCCGCCGACATTCGACCTGGAAGGCACAGGCACTCTGTCGCAGTACGGCAGGCTCGGCAGCGCCAAGCAGTGGAGCCCCACGCTCCTCTTCAAGTACTTCTTCAACGCGCCCGAGGCGAAAGTCGGGACCGGCGTGACGCATGGTTCAGCGACGCGAAGATCACACCAACGGCGCCTTTGCAAGCGGCATGCTACATGATCCGACCAGTGTCGACACGGATAGTTCGTGGGGGACCCGTCTTTAATGTAGGCGCAGTCTACAATTTCACACAGCACTGGTTTGCGGGATTCTCGGTGTCATTCATTCCGTTAAAGGCCACAGCCACGTTAAATACGGCGGCGCAAATACCGGTGGGTACGCTGAATGTCCAATCTGAAGGAAGATCAGGCTCAATCCGATCGTGACTTACCTACGTGTAGACTACCGATTCTGAAGAGATCGCGATTTTCAATCGCAACCATCGACGCACCCACGCGGCGCGATTACTCGCGAGACAACAAACGAAACGCCGTCATTGCTTCATCACATTACGGCGTTTTGTTCTACGCAGCTTGTAAATGTGAGCTTTGCGCCGGTGAATTAGTTGCAGTTCTTACGCAGGATCGAGGCCGTCGTATGGGTATTTCGTCTTTATCTCAAGGAACCGCCGGAAGGCACGCATACCGGCACCGAACTTGCTTCACCTGGACTTTCCTCGCGCCTGACGCGAGGCAATCCACGACTCATCCATCGACGCAGCGATCTATTAACGCACTGCCTAATACGCGAGACGCCATCGGAGATTCATGGAACTCCACACCCGCCGGGCACGCCGGGTGGCCCGACACGGCCGCGACGCGGTCGAGGATATCGGTTCCGAACTGCGCTCGCTGCTCAATGAACTGGAAGATGCGCTGTCCACCAGCACGTCCGCCGATGCCGCCGCGCGGCGCGCGCAAATCAGCGATCACCTCAACAGCGCGCGTTCGCGCCTGAACAATACGCATGCGGCTATCCGTCAGCGCGCGAGCGACACGTTCGACGCCGCCGATGCCTACATCCACGACAAACCGTGGCAGACCATCGCGCTGGTAGGCGGTCTCGCGCTCGTCGCCGGTGTGCTGCTGGCGCGCGCCCGCTAGTCCCGCACGTCCGAACATGAAGGCCGGTCAGCCGATCGCGCCTTCCAGAAAATTCGCCCCGATGATGTCGATGCGATCTGTACTGACCGCATCGACATCATCGGGGTGAGCAGTCGCCCGCACTCGGGATCGTTCACCGTATAGGCAAGGATGCGAAGTCCCGCGTCCTTGATCTCGCCGACGAGTCGCTCATCCGAGCGCACGATGATCCGCATGCAGCGACTCGCATGAGAGCGCGACGCCGATCAGCAGCGCCGCTTAGAAGATATCGAAGCCGCGTCGGTTCTCGATCATGAGTATTGCACCCTGCGTTCGACGAAGCGGAACTGGATCCGTCAACACGACGACGATCGCCATCAACACGACCGACTGCGCGCCGGAGCTGCCGATGTCGAGTCCCTGAAACCCCTCCGCGAGAATCTTGTAGATGAGCGTATTGGTCGATTACGCGGGGCCCCCGCCGGTCGCGGCATCAATGACGAGAAAGGTATCGAAGAACGCGTAGACGAGATTGACGACGAGCAGAAAGAAACTCGTCGGCGAAAGCAGTGGCAATGCGATGCCGAAAAAGCGTCGCACCGGACCGGCGCTATCGATGGCAGGCTTCGCGCTGGCGGTTTTTTTCATTCGATGATGGAATACGAGCATCCGAACTGCTGTTTGACCGTATAAGAGACTTCATGCGGATTCGAAGGGAAGGGAAGGGAAGGGAAACTGTGGATCAGACGTAACCGCTGCTGTACGGCGACGACATCACGCATCACGAAATCACGCCGCGCGTTGCGCTCGATTGGTGCGCTCGCCGCGATCGGTCTTGCTGGCACGAGCGGACTCGCGCACGCGACCTTGACCTCGCCTTATGCGAAAGGCCAAAAGCTCGCGGCGAAGACCAACCCGAAATTCGTCGCGTCCGACAAGCCGACGTCGCTCAAGGACATCATGACCTACTTTTCTACGAGTTCGGCACCGACAAGGGCGATCCGGTGGAGCAGGCGGGCACGCTGCGTTCGCGTCCGTGGAAAGTGTCAGTCGAAGGCGAAATCAAGAACCCGAAGGTCTACGACATCGACGAGCTTTTGAAGCTCGCGCCACTGGAAGAGCGCGTCTATCGACTGCGCTGCGTCGAAGGCTGGTCGATGGTGATTCCGTGGATCGGCGTCTCGCTGTCGGAATTGATCAAGCGCGCCGAGCCGAACGGCAACGCGAAATACGTGCAGTTCATCACGTTCGCCGATCCGTCCCAGATGCCGGCCTCTCGACGCCGATCCTCAACTGGCCATATTCCGAAGGCCTGCGGGACGAGGCGATGAACCCGCTCACGCTGCTCACCACCGTCGGCCTGTACGGCGAAGTGCTGCCGAACCACCAGAACGGCGCGCCGGTACGCATCGTCGTGCCGTGGAAGTACGGCTTCAAGAGCGCGAAGTCACTGGTGAAAATCCGCTTTGTTGAGAAGCAGCCGCCGACGAGCTGGAACCAGTACGCGGGCCGAACGAATACGGCTTCTACGCGAACGTGAACCCGAACGTCGATTATCCACGCTGGAGTCAGGCGACGGAGCGACGGATCGGCGAAGACGGATTTTTCACGCCCAAGCGCAAGACGCTGATGTTCAACGGATATGGCGATCAGGTGGCGTCGCTGTATCAGGGCATGGACCTGAAGAAGAATTTCTGAACGATGTCGTCCGCTTCCCAGATTCAAGAATGCGCGCGTCGCGACCGGACCGCGCTGGGTCGTGCCGGCGAAGATCGTCGTGTTCGTCGCGATGCTGTTCCCGCTCGCGCGCATCGTGCTGTTCGGCGTGACGGATCGGCTGGGCGCGAATCCGATCGAGTTCATCACGTGTTCGACCGGACTGTGGACGCTCGTGTATCTGTGCATCACGCTAGCGATCACGCCCGTGCGGCGGATGACGGGCATCAGGGCATCACTGCGCTCGCGCGTTTCCGGCGCATGATCGGACTCTACGCGTTCTTCTTCGCCGTGCTGCATTTCACGACGTACAATCTGGTTCGATAAATGGTTCGATGTCGCTGCGATGCTGAAGGACATCGGCAAACGGCCGTTTATCAGAGTGGGTTTCGCGGTTTTCGTGCTGCTGATTCCGCTCGCGGTGACTTCGCCGAAAGCGATGGTGCGCAAACTCGGACGTCGCTGGCAAACGCTGCATCGGACCATCTATCTGATCGCCGCGCTCGCGATCCTGCATTTCTGGTGGATGAAGGCGGGCAAGCATGATCTCGAACTGCCGAAGATTTACGGCGCGATCGTGATCGCGTTGCTCGGCTGGCGTGTGATCGCGTGGATGCGGCAGTGCGCGGCGCGGCAGCGCGCATAAAAAAGCAATGCTTTTCAGGGCATCGCTTTCTTCTTTACGGAAACGTAACACGCGGACGCGTCAGTCCGGCATCACCGATTCACCCGCGAACAGCTGCTTCACTTCCTCTCGCTTCCGCACGACGCGCGCGCGAGCGCCATTGACCATGACTTCGGCGGCGCGCGGACGCGTATTGTAGTTCGAGCTCATCGTGAAGCCGTACGCGCCCGCGGAGCAGATCGCCAGCAGATCGCCTTGCCCGACCGTGAGATCGCGGTCGCGTCCGAGCCAGTCGCCGCTTTCACACACCGGGCCGACGACGTCGTACGTTTGTGTCTTCACGTCACGGCGCTCGACCACGGGCACGATGCGATGAAACGCCTCGTACATGGCCGGACGCGCGAGGTCGTTCATTGCGGCATCGACGATGGCGAAGTTTTTTTCCTCGCCCGGCTTCAGATACTCGACGCGCGTAAGCAGCGCGCCGGCATTGCCGACCAGCGAACGTCCCGGCTCGAAATACACTTCGCGCTGACCGTGGCCGGGCTTCTTGATGTGATCGAGCAGCGTCTTCACGAACTCGCCGATATCGGGCGGCGTTTCGTCGTTATAGGTGATGCCCAGACCGCCGCCGACATCGACGTGATGAATATGCATGCCGTCCGCCTCGATCTGCTCGACGAGTTCTAGCACCTTGTCGAGCGCGTCGAGATAAGGGCTGATCTCGGTGATCTGCGAGCCGATGTGGCAACCGGTGCCGACGACTTCGAGATTGTCCATCGCATGCGCCTGCGCGTAGGTCGCGCGCGCATCGCTGAAGGCCACGCCGAACTTGTTCGCCTTGAGGCCGGTCGAGATATACGGATGTGTTTTCGGACCGACGTCCGGATTCACGCGTAGCGACACCGGCGCCTTCTTGCCGAGCGCCTTCGCCACGTGGTTGAGCACATGGAGTTCGGGAATCGATTCGACGTTGAAGCACTTCACGCCGAGTTGCAGCGCTTCGCGCATTTCCGCCGCCGACTTGCCGACGCCCGAAAACACCGTGTCTTCCGCGCGGCCGCCCGCCGCGATCACACGAGCCAGCTCGCCCGCCGACACGATGTCGAAGCCCGCGCCCATGCGCGCGAACACGTTCAACACGGCGAGGTTGCTGTTCGCCTTGATCGCGACGTGAATCTTCGCCTTGCGGCCCGCGCATGCGTCGGCGTAGGCGCGGTAGGCGCGGGTCAGCGCATCGCGCGAATAGACGTACAGCGGCGTGCCGAACTGTTCCGCGAGCGACGCGGCCGAGACACCTTCGACGTGAAGCACGCCGTCGGCATAGTGGAATGCGGAATCACTCATGCGTGGAATCGAAAATGCGCAGATGTGTGCGCGTAAGACGGGAGCGTATTACTCGGCGGCAGAGGCCGCTTTGGGTGCATCGGCCGAACCGGGCGCCGATTTCAAATCCGTTTCAGGCGCGAGTTGAAGCGGCTGACCGGAGGTGTCGGGAATGTCGCCTTCTTCCTCCGTGGCGGACGCGGGCTTCGGAGCGATTGTCGAAGGCGGTGTATCCTGAAGGTCGGCGGGACGTTGCGGCATGGGCGGCACTTGCGGCAGATAAAGCAGACCGCGTTGCCCACAACCGCCGAGCGTGACCAGCATCGCAGCGCACACGCTCGAAACCGCTACAATCGCGCTCATCCTCGCGTTTTTAACGACAGCGACTCGCATGATGGTCCTTAACCCTTTTTGACTCGCGTTTTTGTTTAATCGATAGAGTTTAGCATGACAGACCAGGAATACCTGACGCTGGCGGAGGTCGCGCTGACAGCCATCGAGCGCGCGGTCGACAACGCCGCTGATATCGAATTCGAGCGCAGCGGCAATGTGCTGACGCTGGAATTCGAGAACCGCACGAAGGTGATCGTGAATCTCCAGCCGCCGAAACACGAGATCTGGCTCGCGGCGAAGGCCGGCGGATTCCACTACAAATATGTCGACGGCAAGTGGCGCGATACGCGCGACAACAGCGAGTTCTTCGCCGCGCTCACGCAGTATTCGAGCGAACAAGCGGGTGAGGCGATCCGCTTCAAGGCATGATGCAACTGAGATTTGTCGGACCGCAGACGCGGGCGCGTCTCACGCCGCTTTTTTGAACTGCCAAGGCCGGCAAATGGGCCAAAGCGGTGGTCTCGGTAAGAATGAGTTTTGACGCGGCAGCACATGCGGCCGCGTCGGCTGATGTGGTGATTAGCCTTGGGCATTCGCATCAGCGTGTAAGGCTGTAAGGCTTTCCGAGCGCATTGCGCTCTGCGCCTTACGGTCCGGGAGGCGTCCCGCAAACTAAAAACGCTTGCGGTCAAGCGGCAGCTAAGCGGTTCCCGTCCCGAGCCGTCGACACCCGTGTAGGCCTTGATATACCCGGATCCGTAGCCTGACTGCGAACTCGTCGTGCATTGATAGTTCGCGGTTGTTCCGGTGGGCGGCGTGATGATGTCGGTGCCGACCCGAATGGAACGCGGTCGCAGCCCCTGATCCATTGCAGCCCGGCTGTCCGTACACGGTACACGTACCCGACGTGCCCCCGAACAGTTCATTTGAACCATGGTGGATTGTCCGGCAGCGGCCAGGCCGGGAAGGGTAACGAACGCCGACGCCACGAGGCAGGCGGGAAGTTTTCTCTTAACCATGAATGTGTCCTCTCTCACAAAGTCATTGATTGGTTATCCATAGTAATAATTTCCCTAAAAAAAGGGCCGATTGCGGCCCCTTTGACAAAATGTTGCGTTGGTGAGTCCCGGCGGCTCACTGCCCCTTGAACAGATTCATGATGTCCTGCTTTTCCTGCTCACCGACTTGCAGCGCGGGCGCGGCGACGCCGGACACGTCGCCTTCCGGCGGCGCCTGACTCACGCTGATAGTCGCCACGAAGCCATGTCCCGGCGTCATGTCGTCGTAGTACAGCTCGCCGCCGAGCGACTTCACATCGGGCGGCATCATCGGCTTCCATTCCGGCACGCCTTGCAGCGCGCGCTTCATGTAGTCCATCCACACGGGCAGCGCGAGTCCGCCGCCGGTTTCCTTGTCGCCGAGACTGCGCGGATTGTCATAACCGATCCACGCGATCGCCACGAGCGTGCGTTGATAGCCGGCGAACCACGCATCGCGCGAATCGTTGGTGGTGCCAGTCTTGCCGGCGAGATCGGTGCGCTTCAACTCGTTGGTCTTGGCGCCCGTGCCGCGCTGCGCGACGCTCTGCAACAGGCTGTTCATCACGTACGCATTGCGCGGCGTGATCGCGAGCGGCGCGCTCTGCTGCGCGACGAGCGGCTGCGGATGCGACACCACCGCCCCGTACGGATCGGTGACATCGGCGATCAGATATGGATTCACGCGATACCCGCCGTTGGCGAACACCGCATAACCTGCCACCATTTGCAGCGGCGTAACGAGACCCGCGCCGAGCGCGATCGGCAGATAGGCGGGCTGCTTGTCCGCGTCGAAGCCGAAGCGCGTGACGTACTGTTGGCCGTACTTCGTGCTGATATGGTTCAGGATGCGGATCGACACCATGTTCTTCGAGCGCTGCAACGCCGCGCGCATGGTCATCGGGCCGTCAAAGCCGCCGCCGTAGTTTTTGGGCTCCCACGCCTGACTGCCGGTTTCTGCCGCGCTGAAGAAAAGCGGACCGTCGTTGATGATGGTTGCCGGCGAAAGACCCTTCTCGAGTGACGCCGAGTAGATGAACGGCTTGAAGCTCGATCCCGGCTGACGCCACGCCTGCGTCACGTGATTGAACTTGTTCTTGTTGAAATCGAAGCCGCCGACCAGCGCGCGAATCGCACCGTCCTGCGGCACGAGCGACACCAGCGCGCCTTCGACCTGCGGCAATTGCGTGATGACCCAGTCGCCGTCATCGTTCTTCATCAGACGTACGATCGCGCCCGGACGAATGCGCGAGTTGGGCTGCGCCTTCGGACCCAGCGCGAACTGGACGAAGCGCAGATTGCTGCCGCTGATCGTCGCCACATTGTCGTCGATGAAGCTCGCTTTCACTTCCTTCGGGTTCGCGGACGTCACGACCACGGCCACGATTTCGCCGTTGTCCGGATGCTCGGCGAGCGCATCGTCGATGGCCTGCTCGCGGTCGTCGGGATTCGACGGCAGATCGATATAGCCTTCCGGACCGCGATAGCCGTGGCGATGTTCATAGTCCATCAGACCCTTGCGCACGGCCTTGTACGCGGCATCCTGATCGGCCGAATCGATCGTTGTCACCACGTTGAGACCGCGCGTGTAGGCTTCCTCGTGATACTGCGCGTACATCATCTGGCGCACCATTTCCGCGACGTATTCGGCGTGCACCCTGAATTCGCGTCCCTGACCCTTCACGACGAGCAGTTGCTTCACCGCGTCTTCGTACTGCGCCTCGGTGATGAAGTTCAGTTCGCGCATGCGTTGCAGGATGTACTCCTGCCGCACCTTCGCGCGCTTCGGATTGACGACCGGGTTATACGCGGACGGCGCCTTCGGCAAGCCGGCGAGCATTGCTGTTTCGGCGAGCGACACGTCCTTCAGATCCTTGCCGAAGTACGCGCGCGCAGCGCTCGCGAAACCGTATGCGCGCTGCCCGAGATAGATCTGATTCATATAGACCTCGAGAATCTGATCTTTCGTCAGCGCTCGCTCGATCTTGTAGGCGAGCAGCATTTCATAGATCTTGCGCGTATAGGTCTTCTCGCTTGACAGGAAGAAGTTGCGCGCGACCTGCATGGTGATTGTGCTTGCGCCCTGCGATGCGTGGTGACCGTTCGACAGCGCCACCGTGCCGGCGCGCAGAATGCCGGTGAGATCGACGCCGCCGTGATCGTAGAAGCGCGCGTCCTCGATGGCGAGCACGGCTTTCTTCATGTAATCCGGCACATCCTGAATCCGCACGACACTGCGGTGCTCTTCGCCGAATTCGCCGATCAGCACGTGATCCACCGTATAGATGCGCAGCGGCACCTTCGGCTTGTAATCGGTCAGCGCATCGAGCGACGGCAGATTGGGCATTGCGACGACGAGCGCATAGCCGAGCACGAGACCCGCGCAGACGATCATCGCGAAAACGCTTAGGAAAAGTCCGAACAGCAGCCGCTGCCACCACGGGCGTCGTTTGGGCGTTTTCCCTTCGGGAGGTTGAGACGGCGAGTGGGTCGGGGAAGAGGATTGCATAGCACCACCAAAAACAGTCACGCGATTATAGCCGCCTGAGTATAGGATATTTCCGAAGGCTTACAGCGATGCGCCGCGTGACGGATCGCATCGATTCCTCTGCTGGTTTGTATTTCCCTGTCTCGTTTCGATTTCCGCCTGCCGCGTGTGTGTCGAACGCCTCTTTTCACGATACGCGCGTTCCGGCCGGAAAGCATCTTCTCATCGCGCGCCTATGCCATTCGACCGAATGTTCGCCGTTCGCGTACCTCACGACAATGTTTTCACGACGAACGCCCGAAAGGTTCGGCGCGCAAACGAAGCAAGAGGTGAGAAAAAGTCTGCGTGGCTCGGTCTTGACGGTCGCGCAGCGCTATGCAGCCTGGATCGATGTGAGCGAGGACGCCGTGCGCATCGCGGTGCTCATAAGCGCATCAAAGCGGATTCGGCGTTGTGTGTCGATTATCTGGGATCTGGGCATGGTGCCTCTCGCGGAGGGCGCGATTATGAAAGGCGACTTCATCGATCGCGCGGCGATGGTCGCGGCGCTGCGCGAAGCCGTTCGGCCGCATGGGCGATGCGTTGCACGATAGGCCTGTCGCCGGTGGTGACGCACGTGCTGACCGTGCCGCTCGCACCGCCCGCGCGCCTGAGTCGCCAGCGACGCATCCGGTCGGACCGAGGGGCAAACCCATCACGCTCGACCTGAAGAACGCCGATCTGAGCGCGGCGCTGCAAGCGTTCGCACGCGCATCAATATCGTCGCGAGCGAAAAGGTGCGCGGACAAGTTTCGCTGAATCTCATCGCCGTTCCGTGCCGTGGCGACGCGCGTTCGACACCTTGCTGGAAGTGAACGGTCTCCCGATGGAGCGGTATGGCAACGTGATCTGGATCGCGCCGCGCGCCGCCGGATCTCGAGCCGCTGTCGAGCCGTACGTTTGCTATTCGCGCGCGGAAGACGTCCGCAAGCTGCTGGCCGGCTTGGGCCAATCAGCGCGTGCTGTCCAAATGCGGTACCGCGATGGCCGACGCGCGCACGAATCTGCTCTTCGTCACCAATCTGGACGCGCGCGTCCAGCAGATCGCCGAACTGATCGCGCTCATCGACAAGCCGACGCCGCAGGTCATGATCGACGCGAAAATTGTCGAAAGCGAGGTCGGGCTGTCGCACAATCTCGGCGTCAAACTGGGTGTCGTGCCGCAGAGCGATCCGGCGACCGGTTTGTTGGGCGGCAAGGACGGTGTGGTATACGATCTGTCGGTGGGCGGGGCCGGTCAATGGCTTCGACGCAGCGACCGCCGGACTTACGCTATTCGTCGCGCAGGCTACGCGGCTGCTCAACATCGAACTGAGCGCGCTGGAGGCGCGCGGGCGCGGGCAGATCGTGTCGCGGCCGCGCGTGGTGACGGCGGATCGCGTGAAGTCCATCGTCGAGCAGGGCATGGAGGTGCCGTATCCAGGCGAAAGTCGGCAACGGCATGTCGGCCGTGCAGTTTCGGCGCGCAACGC